>NZ_BAAHYK010000018.1:0-119237 GCF_054657595.1 Desulfocicer niacini | reverse complement strand
AAATACACCTAACCAACGAGTTGGAGCAGCCAACCCACGTGTCGCTCCTCAACTCGGCATTCATTTGATAAGCTTCAAAATGTTCTATATGATGATTAAATAAGATGGCAACTTAAGATGGATGTCTATATTAAATATCTTAATTTTTATAGAAGCGCGACAATTTGAGGGTAGATTCAGAGAAAGAGAAGTATGATGTGAACTCAGTTTATCGCCAATCCTAAATAATTTTATGACTAAGCATCCTAAAAAAAGGCTCAAGGCATGAAACAATTTAATCTGAGTTCTCTAGTTTTAATCTCCCTGATTGTCTTTTGTTTAATACCTCTTACCATTTTCTTTTTATTCACTCAAAAAAAAGTTGTTTCAGAATTAGGAGCTTTAGAAGAAGAACAACAACTCCATCATATGCAAGATGAACTTGGAATGCTGGAATCAAAAATTGCTTCGTACAAGAACATGATTGGTTTCGTCTCTCAGTTGCCTGCTGTTATTGAAATATTGGATAAAGGGGAAGAATTGGCAGGATCGATCAGTCAGAAGACAGCTTACAAACGTTATGCAGGTGTTTTAAATAGGGCTTTCCAAAGGAATAATGATGTCATTAGTATTCATATACTAAATCTAAATTCAAATGTTCAGTTTTCATTTTTGAAAGATCAAGAAACTTCTCAATATCATCAAGTTGCTGACACAAATCAAAATTTTGATCCAGACTTTTTAAGCAAAACACTTCAAATGAAGGATAAGAATTTTTTGATTAGCCCGCTCCTCTTCTCCGATGAAAATTTGAATAAAGATAAATCTCCACTCAAACTCCTTTTCCGCATTTTCACGCCAATTTTTTTAAAGCAAAAAAAAATAGGGGTATTTTGTAGCGACATTGACATTAGTATCCTTGCTCACTCATTTCCAGAAATCCATTGGGTACTCAACGATGGTTCATATTTGATCCGTGAAAGAAGTGATGAAAATGCTTTCGCAAATTTTCCAGGACTACGAAACATTTTTCTTGCTGATAAAGCAGGGGTATGGAGAAATGATCGAACTATGATGGCATGGATGCCGGTTTTTAAAGGTAAAGATGTTTCTCTTGCCCTTTGGGCTGGGAAAGAAATAGCTCTTCGTACTGTGCAGGACACTATACAAAAAATGCTTATTGAGATTTTGAAGGTTTTCCTTGTGTTATTGGCACTATTATTTTTAATATCATTTTGGCTTTCAAAATACACAAAAAGAGTTTCCGCAAAATTTTTCGACGATTTACGACAATCCATATTTAATCAACAAAAAGTCTTCCCAGGATCGAAGAAAAGAATAAGGGAATTCTCCGATTTTTCTGAAAACCTTGCCTATATTCTCGACCAAAATACTAATTTAGAAAAACAACGCCAACAGACACTAACGGAGCTAAAAGAAGCCCTAGATGAAATTAAAACCTTACGAGGAATTCTCCCTCTTTGTTCATTTTGTAAAAAAATTCGTAACGACAGAGGATACTGGGAACAAGTGGATGTTTATATTTACAAAAATTTTGACGCAGATATCAGTCACAGCATATGCCCTGATTGCATGAAAGAGCATTATTCTGAAGAATATAAAGCAATTGAATCAGATAAAAATATGGAATAGCCGAATCGGGTAAAGGCGGATTTTTCTCCTGCCCTCCCCACAACACCCTGCATACGGGTTCGCACAGGGCGTTTCACCAAGTACACCGGGCCGTAGCCGGCGAATGACTTGAGAATGGTTCTTCCAGAAAGATCCTGTGCGCTACTCCCCCATTCGGGTTCTCTTTACACACAAAACGCATGGATACCTTTTCTCTACTTGATGTTCAGCCCTTCACCATTTCCGGGGCATTACTCCCGGCGTTGGGCTACCATTGCTTCTGCTGACTTCTTTCCTGTCACCTGTAAAGAGAGATACCGGCACAATGGCATACCGTTTAAATAAGCCTTTAACCGTTCGGCTGTTTCCTGCCCAGGGATTGAAAGCAGGTGACATGACTGTTTTTGCTCAAATAGCTCTGTTTTTCAATTCGCTTAGTGATGTCTGAAACCGCATCCTTCCTTCTTCTAGCCCATCCCAAATCTTTTATCCTTAAAAAGTATAGTTATCTATGTTTTATTTGGGTGATATCTGTAATATTATATCCTTTTTTTGAGCTATTATTATAATTTTAGAAAAGCCGGGTTGACAAAAAAGCATAGATCACTACATTTTATTTTTAAGAATATTGAATTGTCTCAGAAATTAAGACAAACAAAAAATGTCACCCCTTCGCAGCACGCGATTAATTTAGAGTACACAGATGCCCTTTCAGCGGCGGACCGTACCTTACACCTTGCCATCTGAAAGCACCTGGATTGAGCTTCGGAATCCTGATCCTGCTGGCAGTGTGTATCTTCAGATGGCGGTGTTAATTTCAATGGGGCTTGCCAGCATGAGGAAAAAGCTCGATTGCGGCATGGCGGATAAAGGAAATTCCTACAATAAGAATCAAGGGTTAAAAGTCTGGGATGATAATTTTTTGCCCAGAAGTTTTTATGAAGCCCTTGTGGAAGTCGAAGACTGAAGCTTTTTGAAAGAAACCATGGGAGAAACGCTTTAATATGCCAAGACATGTAAGATTAGATAAGGTTATTGTTCCTGTTAAATCCATAAAACTGTTGAAAAGGCTTCTCAATGAAAATCCTGAATTAAAAAAAATAATGTCCCGTTCACCCACCCATGAAGATGCCAAAAAAAAGATTAAAAAATGGGTGGTGGATACCATTAAGGATAAAACCGCCGCATATCAATTTTATACAGGTACATCCGCCCCTGATTTCAATATCAATGCCCTTGACTGGGCTGATGTTGCGGCCATCAGAATACTTGATTATATTGACTATGCCGGTATAGAGATTGAAGACCCTAATTTAAAGGATGTATTAACCGAAAACGACCCATTTAAATTGCTCTGGCTTGCCATAAATAAAGGCACCGGAGGAGCCCGGCCAGATTTCTTTGACGATATGATTCATCTTTTCCGGCAGTTCAACGGCAGAGAAAAACGGGAAATCCCCTCCAGAAAAGAAATTGAAGAGTGGATGGAGCTATATCCGTCCGGGTTAGAACCCCAAATTGTTCAGCTCAGAGAGAAAAATAAACGGCGCATACTAAAAATCATCATCGCCAAAATAGATGAAGGAGAAATAAGTGATCCCAAATATTTTTTTGAACCGGGATTAACCGAAGAGGAAAAAATCAAAACAGCCTTTGGGTGGTGGAATGAAACCAGTTTTCACTTGAAATTTGCCGTGCGAAATCCTGATCTTCTTGATGAGCTTCTAAACCACTCTTTGGATCCCATAACCATGGAGGTACTCCATGATGCAGAAGAAAAAGGAATTCCTTTTTTCATCAATCTTTATTACCTTTCGCTGTTAAATGTAAATGCACCATGGTTTGCTGTGGGGGCTGAACTTGCCATCAGAGATTACGTGATCTACAGCAAGGAACTTGTGGAGGGTTTTGGGAGTATTACGGCATGGGAAAAAGAAGATAAGGTTGAACCGGGCAAGCCCAATGCCGCAGGGTGGATTCTTCCCTCCCGCAATAATGTTCACAGAAGATATCCAGAGGTTGCCATTCTCATTCCTGATACCACCGGAAGGGCATGCGGCGGTCTTTGTTCCTCATGCCAGAGAATGTATAATTTTCAAAACGGCATTCTCAATTTTAATCTGGATGCGTTAAAACCGGATGCATCATGGTCCGTCCGGCTTGAAAAATACATGCAGTATTTTGAAAAAGACGCCCAGCTAAGGGACATTCTTATCACCGGCGGTGATGCCTTTATGAATTCCAACAGGTCTTTGAAAAAAATTCTTGATGCCGTCTATAATATGGCTGCCAGAAAAATTAAGGCCAATAAAAAACGCCCTGACGGTGAAAAATTTGCCGAAATGCAACGCGTCCGGCTAGGAACGAGAATTCCGGTGTATCTTCCCCAGAGGGTTGACCCTGAGTTAATAAAGATACTTGAAAATTTCCGTGAAAAATCAAGGCAAATAGGAATCAGCCAATTTGTGATTCAAACCCACTTTATTTCACCCATGGAAATTACTCCTGAAGCCCAAAAAGCGATTCAGCGAATTTTATCGGCTGGCTGGATTGTGGCTAACCAGCATGTTTATATTACGGCAGCATCCCGGCGGGGACATGGTGCAAAATTAAGAAAGGTGTTGAATGATATCGGCATCGCGCCCTATTATTCCTTCTGCGTCAAAGGCCATAATGAAAATGTCTATAATTTTGCAACAAATGCCAGATTAATACAGGAACAAAATGAAGAAAAATACATCGGCATGGTTCCGGATGAATACCATAACGAGATTAAAAAGCTAGCTTGTGATCCTCCCCGAATGGTTGAAAATATGATTCATTTAAAAGAAAAACTTGGACTACCCTTCCTTTCCACGGATAAAAGTGTCCTCAACATGCCCGGGGTGGGGAAAAGCCTCTCTTTCAGAACCATTGGCATCACAAGAAGAGGTAGACGGATTCTTCAATTTGACCATGATCCCAACCGTTCTCACAGTCCCATTATTAATAAAATGGGGAAAGTCATTATCGTCGAATCCAAAGCGATCAATGATTATTTGTATCAATTAGGGGATATGGGGGAGGATATTTCCGATTATAAGAGCATTTGGGGGTATTCCATCGGACAATCGGAAAAAAGACATTCCCTTTATGAATATCCTGATTATGATTTTAAAATCACTGAGCAATATAGCAATATCCAAATTTGATAAAAAAATCTAAAATCTCTAAAAGCTGGGGACACCATACTTAATTTTATCATGTTTGCAGGAAGATAAGTATACTGTCACCTGAATTACATGGCCATCCAGGGCATGGACCAGACAAGGGAGCTCACGACAATCAGTGCCTGATATTACCATTTTGCTTAATACTGACTGGGCTTCACGCCTGCCCATAGACATGTGTTGAACGAAACCCCTGAGGGGCAGTATCCGTCGCATAATCAGCATCATCCTCACATCCCTTTCTTTTGTTTCAACCGCAAAAAACAGAAAAATTTCTTTCCAATTCCTCATTCATTTTATCGTTACCTTTGTCTGCTTTTAAACCTTTTCAAGGAGGTAATATGACAAAGTTGCGTGATGAAATGACCCAGGCCATGAAGTTGAAAAAATTTTCCGATAAGACCCAAGAGTCCTACCTTTACCAGATAACAAAATTAGCCGGGCATTATGGCAAATCGCCGGATGAGCTGAGTCCCAAGAAAACGGAGCTACCAGATCCGTCGAGGAGATTATGCTCGACTTGACCGGAACTGATATCCGGTGTTGCCCATTGTGTAAAAAAGGGATACTGGTGAAAAGGTTTGAGATAAAAAAACATCTCTACGGTATGGGAGGAAGCGAATTTATAAAGTCAGCCAAAGGAATATATTCTCCATAAAATAGGTCAATTACAAAAATTGGTTGGATGTTTTCAACACTTCAAATGAAGGAAGAGAGAAGTACATCCTGCAGATGCCGATTCTTTAGAAAACTTGACTATGGAACCTCTGGAAAACAATTTTTTTCACAATTTTATTATTAGGCCACATTAAAATGTCGAGCCAATATAGAAGAAAAGATTAAAATAACAACATATTAAAGGCTTATTCTAAAAATTCTGTTCAATTTTTGTTTTTTACATTTCTGATAGTTATTTACAATCCCCATATATATTTGGTACACACATCCAAGATTAAGTTCAACAGGATTTTATCCACCATCCCTTGTCGCAGGGACGGATAAAATTTTGTGTCATACTTTATTCTCAAGCCGGAAGATGTCTTTTTGCGGAAACGGGACGGAGGATAAAATTCATAACGTTATTTTGCATGTGCTTATTTACTACATATAACCTGTTGAAATTGAATATTTTAGCATCAAAGTGAGATCTGGCTACAAAGCAAGTTTATGATACAAAAAATTGCTGACATGATGTTAAATTATTGATTAAATATTTGATTTTGTAAAGAATTTTTTATGGAGACAATTTTATGATACCATTTGAAACTTTGCTCGCTTTTTTTTCTACATCTATCATATTTGGCTTTGCACCTGGGCCTGATAAATTATTTCTTCTTACCCAGTCACTTCTACGGGGAAGAATTGCTGGCCTTGTTGTAGTTTTAGGCTTATGCACAGGATTGATTGCACACACAACCGCTGTGGCCCTGGGGGTAGCTGTTATTTTTCAAACATCGGCTGCTGCATTTTCTGCATTAAAACTCATAGGTACAGGATATCTTATATATCTTGCATGGAAGGCATTCCGAGCACCTACTGAAGAAATTGAAGGTGCAATAGACAGTGAAAAAAATATCAGTAAGCTTTACTACAATTCTATTATCATGAATATTACAAATCCCAATGTATCTATTTTTTTCCTTGCATTTTTACCTCAGTTCGCAGATCCATCAGCAGGTTCTATATCATTACAGATCATGATACTTGGAGGTCTGTTTATTCTTGCCACAATACTGGTTTTTAGCGGAATTGCTCTTCTGGCAGGGACTGTCGCCCCGTGGCTGAACCGTTCAAATTACATTCAAAAAATTCTAAACTATGCTGCTGGTACAGTTTTTATAGGCCTTGCCCTAAAATTAGCAACAACAAAGCGATAGAAAAATTCTCCAGTTTGATTACATTTATCACACATATGAAACAAAACAGTTGCAGTGTAGAATTTAGAATTATTTTTCGCATAAATATTGCTATTGGTGAATGGCATGAAAAAGACATCAGCTGAAATGACGTTTCAGGAGATTATGATAAAAGCAAAAGATCTTAATGATAAACGCTTTTATGATTTCTCGGCTGTCAGCCTGCAGGGCAAAACGGTCAGTACGGATGTTTACCGGGGAAAAGCGGTGCTTGTGGTCAATACGACCAGGAACTGCGGCTTGCATCCCCCAGTACAAGGGGCTGGAATCACTCTACCGGAAATATAGGGACATAAGCCTGGTCATCCTGGGGGCTCCGTAGAACCAGTTTGGCCACCCGCCAGGAACCCGGGAACGAAAAACTCATTTCAGAAGGGTGCCTGATCGATCACGGCGTCAGTTTTCCCATGTTCTCCAAAATGTTTAAAAGCCTGGCCCGTTAGCAATTCAAAATGAGGAGATATCATTGATAATAAGAAAGGCAACTGAATCAGACCGCAATGAAATTCTGAATATTCACAAGCAAGCTTTTGGTAATGAGAAAGGTTCCGTAATTGCCAAACTTGTTGACGACTTATTAGATGATGAAACAGCAAAACCAATTCTATCTTTGGTAGCTGTTGATAACAATGAGATAATTGGACATATACTCTACACAAAAGCAGCAATCACCCAAACTGATACATCAGTATCTGCTCAAATATTAGCCCCTTTAGCAATTCTTCCCACCGCACAAAAAGGCGGGGTCGGACAAAAGTTAATTAATGAAGGCTTGAATCAGTTACAAAAAACAGGAACAGAGTTAGTGTTTGTACTTGGTCACCCGTCTTATTATCCGCGTTGCAGGTTCGCACCAGCAGGTGTGCAGGGCTTTGAAGCGCCCTACCCAATACCCAAAGAACATTCCGCAGCATGGATGGTACAAGAATTAAATGGTGATGTTTTAGGGCGAATTAATGGCAAGGTAAAATGCTCGAAAGTCTTGAATGAACCGCAGCATTGGAGAGAATAGCTATTGCTAACCCGGATTTCGAAATCGTATGCTGTTGATGACAGCTTACCCGGCTGGCTTGCGCCTGGAGGAACTGATTTGCAACACATATGCTGGCGGCTGGCTACGACATTCGGCATATTCAAACTCTGAGGTTTAAATGATAAGGAAGTTTAGTGGGTCTGATATAGATCATGTTCTTGATATATGGCTGTCTGCTTCAATTAAAGCTCATGATTTTGTCGAAGCATCGTTTTGGAAATCCCAAGTAGAAAATATGCGCAATATTTACATTCCCGCATCAGAGATTTACGTTTTTGAAAGTAGCTCTAAAGTTCTTGGCTTTTATTCGCTTCACGAGAATAGTCTTGCAACCATCTTCGTTCATCCTGAGTTTCAAGGTAAGGGGATTGGTAAACAGTTAATAACACATGCCAAGAAACAGAGAGATAGGTTAACATTATCCGTTTATAAGGAAAATGTAGATAGTTATCAGTTCTACCTTTCTCAAGGCTTTGCGGTTGTCAGTGAACAAACAGACGAACATACTGGTCATCAAGAATACACGATGTGCATAGGCACATATCGGGATAGGACTCCCCATCACTGAGAAGCCACCGGAACCGGCCAATAAACTGACCCAAAAGGAGACTGAGAAAGTGCTCAGCATCTGCCATGATCCATAATTTACAAGCCTTCCGCCGGGCCAGATTGCGCCAGGCTGGCAGACAAAAGCACTTACATCGCCTCCGAATCCACTTTTTACCGCATCCTGCATCAGGCGGGGGAGCAGCATCACCGAGGCCGTAGCAGGGCCCCCCGGACCAGCACTCCTCCCAAAAGGTTCTGTGCCACCGGCCCGAATCAGGCAAACCGCTTATTTGTGATGGTTGGGCTGCGATAAGATAAACGAGGTGTGGTAAGATGAAGAAAAAAATATATTATTGATTTTTTTCTTAAAAAAAAATTATCAATTATGATAAATAGCTAAGTAAAGGGCAAATTTCAACATCTTCAGAAATCATCCCGGTTTCAGAGTCATTTAGCACAAAACAATGGGTATTGCCGACAGAACAGGTAATGGAGATACTTATAAATGCAACTTCAGTTGCAGCGCGGGATTGTGAATGCAGAACCCATTATAAAAGATGTGACAAGCCCTTGGCAATCTGTTTTCTTTTAAATAAAATTTGGAGATACGCACGTGGACTTTGCGTTACGGTTTGCCCTGTTGATACAACAACAATGGAAAATGATCTCTAAAATAAATGAAATTATCCACATCAATTTTGATTGAACCCTTACAACTTGCCCAATATAATTTTACAATCAAGTCTTCTTTGTATAGAGAAAAAATCCCAAAAAAAACATGTCCACAGGATGGGAATGACAGGACAGGGCATAAGTATAAGGAGCTTATTTGTTTTGAAATATTTTCCATTGGCAGCTATTTTCATGGGGGTATTCACGGTCCTTTGGGGAGCTGGTCTGGCCGCCGAGCCAGCCGAAATCTATGGCAGCTATACCGCTGGCTGCATTTGCAATGCGACGGCCCTGCCACCGCAAGGCGAGGGCTATCAGGTGGTTCGGCTCAAACGGAAGCGTTATTTCGGCCATCCCAGCCTGATTCACCTGATTAAGGTCTTAGGACACCAAACCGCCGCTAATGGTTGGGGAATACTATATATAGGGGATTTGGCCCAGAAAAAAGGAGGCCCCATGCCCAGCGGGCATGCCAGCCACCAGAATGGTCTGGATGCGGATATCCTGCTTATGGGAATCGGGATGAAGGATGATTTATTATTAAACGATATCCAACGTGAACAATTCAAACCGCAATCGGTTTTAAACAAAACATTCACGGCCCTTGACCCCAAAAAATGGCATCCCCAGCACGGACAGGTCATCCGGGCGGCGGCACGCTTTGCCCATGTGGAACGTATTTTTGTCCACCCCCTGATTAAACGTGCCTTGTGCCAGCAATTTACCGGGCAGAAGTGGCTGTACAAAATCCGTCCCTGGTGGGGGCATTACCAGCATTTTCATATCCGCCTGGCTTGTCCAGCCGACTCACCCGACTGTGTATCCCAGCCTAAACCACCGTTTAAAAAGGGTTGCGGGGAGGATCTAAATTGGTGGTTTTCGGATGATGCACAGCGGATTCCCGCAAAAAAAACAAAACGAAGTGGCCCCCAAAGGCCCTCTTTACCACCGCGTTGCCTTGAATTGTTGGGAATTTAAAAATAAAAACTGTCACAAAAATTTGCTATGAAAAGATGAGGATAATACAGACCGGAATGGATCATGGAAAGCTATTGGCACAGATTTGCATAGGAAATCAAACTGTCATTTGGATATTACGAATAAGTAGCTGCTGAATTCAAAAAACCAAGAGGCGATATAATTCTCCATCCCCAATACAAGGAAAAACACTGGATATATTTGTCCTACGCGGAGCAGGATGCCTCAGGAAAAGACAAGTTCAGTCCCATAAAGTAGAGGCAGAGAATCCAGACTTTGAGTGGTTGATGATGTCCAAAAAAGATGGTGCCCGTAAGGTCATCGAAGCGTTTTCAACAATTTTTACATTCATAATGTTGTTTGGCGGATTCTTTATCATCAAAACCTTTTCTGATAACCCTATGGGTCTCACAAAAAGGGCACGTTCTTCCTTCTGGCCAGCGCAACTCTCTAACCGTATCATAACACTGGTGATCATCAATCAAATTTTTTATGTTTACCTGCACTTATCAAGCTCCGCTCATGTTTTCTCAAAGTTCAGAGAGGTCCTTTACCACATCAGAACCCTAAAACACAACATGAACCAAAGAACAAATGCCAATAAGTACATTTTTCCAGGCTGATTTTCAAATAAAAGCAGAAACCAAACAAAAAACGTTCATCAAAAAAAGGAGCCTACACATGCAAGTTCCCATGAGTCCTGTCAGAATTCTAAAAAGAGCGGTCAAATTGTATGGAGAAAAAACAGCCGTTGTTGACGGTGACCTGCGATTGTCTTATGCACAGGTTAACAATCGTGTAAACCGGGTGATTCACGCTGTACAGGGAATGCAAATACCCCAGGGCGGCAGGATCGCCATGCTGGATTACAACACCTATCGCTACATGGAGCTTTACTTTGGCATGGCAGCATCGGGATGTGTGCTTTCCCCCCTCAACACCCGACTCAGTGCAGAAGAGTACGTCTACATTCTGAAAGATTCTGAAGCTGAGGCCATTATTTTCCATTACGATTTCAAGCCTCTCATGGCACAGGTTCGAGAAGTGGTTCCCACCCTGAAACGCTTTTATATTGCCGATGGCCCGGCAGATGAAAATTGGATCACCGGTACCTATGAGGCATTTATTGATGATGCCGATGACACCCCCATAGCAGGTGAACCCGAAGATGAAAACGCCATGCTCAATCTCTACTACACCAGCGGCACCACGGGAAATCCCAAGGGCGTCATGCTGACCCACCGTAACATCTATGCCAATGCCCTGACCACCATCATATCCTTTAAACTGGATGACGCCACGGTATGGCACCACATCGCCCCTTTGTTTCACCTTGCCGATGCCTTTTTCATGTGGTCCGTTACTTACCAAGGGGGCTGCCATGTCATGCAGCGACAGTTTATTCCAAAAGATGTACTGCAAACCATGCAGGATGAAAAAGTGACCGCCGCCATGATGGTTCCCACCATGATCAATTTTCTCCTGGATCTGCCGGAACTTGAAACCTACAACCTGGAGACACTGGCCTGGACAATGGTGGGTGGTGCCCCCATGTCCCCGGTCAATGCAACCCGCATGATGGAAAAACTGGGATGTCAGTATTATTCAGGATATGGTCTCACCGAAACCACGCCCCTTCTCACCGTGGGCAACTTGAAAAGCACCCTGGAAAAGCACCCTGATAGATAAACCTGAATCGGAAAAGATGGATTACATCACCCGCACCGGCCTGGAAGTGCCCGGTGTGGATCTTCGGGTGGTGGATGCCAATGACACGGATGTGCCCTGGGATGGTGCCACCGTAGGAGAAATCATAGTCCGGGGCGATAATGTAATGAAAGGATATTGGAAATTGCCCCAGGCCACAGAAGAAGCCATAAAAGGGGGCTTTTTCTACACCGGTGACCTGGCCACTGTGGATTCCCAAGGTTATGTATTGATTGTGGACCGGGCAAAGGATATTATCATCAGCGGGGGTGAGAATATCTCCTCCGTGGAAATTGAAAACGTCATATACAAGCATCCCCAGGTATTGGAGTGCGCCGTCATAGCCGTTGCCGACGACAAATGGGGAGAAGTGCCCGCAGCACTGGTGGTATTAAAGCAAAACGCGGATCTATCGGAACAGGAGTTATCAGTGTTCTGCCGGGAAAAACTGGCAAAATTCAAACTGCCCAGACAGATCACCTTTATTTCCGAACTTCCCAAAACAGGCTCTGGAAAAATTCTAAAAAACAGACTTCGGGCTCAGTACACCAAACCATAATATTAATTTTAGTCATGGCACACATAGTTGTTGTTGCTGTCTATCCTCATCATGTAACGCAAAGGGGAAACAGGCGACAGCAGACATTTTTTAAAATCTGGGGACACCATACTTAATTTTTCATTTTTGCAGGTAGATAAGTATGGTGTCCCCTGAATTACTCTGGAGAAAAAGATATGCCAATAAAAATAGATAAACCCACTGTAATAGAAGCCGCTGGTAATAAACCAAAAATAATTGAAGAATTTATTGGACTCGTAAATTCACAAACTTCAGACATAAGTATAGCTCGTATGAAAAGCCCTGCTGGTTGGGTAGAGCCTGGGCAAAAACCTGAGTTTACAGAATATACTGTTGTACTGGAAGGTATGTTGAGGGTTAAAACCACAGAAAAACAATTAGATATTCATGCTGGAGAAGCTATTATTGTGAAGGCAAAAGAGTGGGTTCAATATAGCACTCCAGATGATCAAGGTGCTGAATATATAGCAATATGTTTACCTGCATTTTCTCCCGATACAGTTCATAGAGATGACGTTTAAAAGGTATATAAAGAAGGAATTATCATGACAATCCTGTTTGAATTCATCTTTGGACACTTCATCATGGGGAATCTCTGGCTCAGATTATTGCACGAATAGAACCTGTTCCAGGGACGCCTCTGGCTTCTTGTACTGATCTGGACGACTATTGCCCCGTATGTTTTTTATTGCATTTGGTCTTGACCCAGATACAAAAGACACTGTGAAATGAAAAATTAATACACTTTTTAATATCATAACAGCATCGACAAAAAAACATAGAAAACATGACAATTATTGTCGGATAAGGGAATTGCACTTCGAATCATGGCCAATAAAACCCCAATAATAATTTCGTGAATTGGTCTGAGATACAGGTAGAATTACCCTATTTGTTTAAACAACACATATTTTTATGAATATATAAACAAATTGTATTAATCTTGCATATAGCATTCTATAACCCAACAATCGATACGCTTTAAACGAGGGATGATGGGTTTATGTAATATTTTTTAATCTTTATGAAATTTCGCAAAAATATTCCATATTTCCCCATGCCCTTACGGGCACAATGAATCATGAAAAAGCAGTCACTGTAGGTTACCAGTAGGCAGCACTCAAAACCTAAAACCTTCTTTTTCATATAACATACATGGCAGTAATCATCCACCACAGCGAAAGCTAAAATCCTTATTATTTCATCGCTTTGAATAGAGTTTCATATAAAAATCAGAACATCGGATTTACAAGCAACGCTAATTATGAGTCACCATGGGGGCATCATGAAAGTGCTTGTGAGCAAATTTTCCCATACCGCTTTTAGAGCAGTTATTTTGTTAGTGCTCTTTGTCCTTCCGCCAGAGGTATATGCTTCTGAAGGTGACCCCAAAGAAGTCGTTGCGGTGGCCTTGCGCAACTGGCCGCCGCAATATCTAACCAATAAAAACACCGGCACCCCGGAAGGATTTGCCATTGATATCATGAACAGCGTTGCTGAGCTGAGCGAGCTTAAAGTTCGTTATGTTGTTTGCGATTCCTGGCCGGAGGCCCATGAATTGCTCAGAAACAACCGGGCCATTTTGTCCCCCAATATGGGTATAACCAATGAACGACTGGCTTTGTATGATTTTACCGCACCATATGAAACTTCTAAAATCTCTATTTTTGTCCGAAATGCCACCACAGGCATAGATGAAGACAATGCGCTTGACGGAAAAAATATAGGGGTTGTTTCCCACAATCAGGGCCTCGTACTTATGAGAACGCGGGGCGGATTCAATCTTCGGGTTTTTAATTCCATGGAAGAGGCGTTCATGGCCCTCCTGGCGGGGAATGTAGATGCCTTGGTATACCCCGAAAAGCAGATCATGACCATGGCCCTTCGATCTGGCCTTGAGGAAAAAATCAAGGTTGTTGGGAAACCGCTTCAAGAAATTAAGCGGAGCATCGCAATCATAAAAGGAGAAACGACATTATTTTCAAAACTCGACAACGCCATCTGCCAATTCATCAAAACATCTGAATATCAAAGACTTTACGAAAAATGGTATGGCAAGACGCAACCCTTCTGGAGCCGGAACAGGGTTATCCTCATAATGGGAGTTGTTTTGCTTTTGACCATAGCAGTCATGGTGACCTGGAGATATCTGTCAATCATCAATTTGAACCGATCCTTATTAGAAGCTGAAGAGCGTTTTCGTGGAATTATCGAAAATACAGACGCCGGATATTTTTTCATTGACAATGAGGGTAATTTTCAAAACGTAAATCATGCCTGGCTGAAAATGCATGGATATGATTCCCGGCAGGATGTCATCGGGCAGCCGTTCACACTAACCCAGGTAAAAGCGGATATGGACGCAGCTAAGAAGCATATAAAAACGCTATTCATGGGGAAGACAATCCCAACCGGTGAGTCCTCCCGCCTTTGTAAAGATGGAAGCGTTGGATACCACACCTTCTCTGCGACTCCTGTGGTGAAGGATAGCCAAGTGGTAGGGCTCGAAGGGTTCATCATAGACGCCAATGCGCGCAAACTGGCCGAGAAAGAGAACAGAGCCCTGCAAACCAGAACCTGGAAGACAGGTAAGTTCGAAAGCCTTACCCGCATGGCCGGGGCCATCGCTCATCACTTCAATAACCAGATGAGCGTGGTGATGGGTAATCTGGAACTGGCCCTGAATGATCTGCCTAAAGATGCACAGGTTCTTAAATTCCTGACCGAAGCTATGGATGCCAGTCACCGGGCATCGGAGGTCAGCGGGCTTATGTTAGTCTATATCGGACAGAGCACAGGCAAGCTAGGATGCGTGGACCTCTCAGCGTGTTCCCGCAAAAATCTGCCTTTGATTCAAAAGACCCTGACAGAAGAGATCTCCTTTGAAACCGATTTTATGGCTGCCGGCCCAATGGTTACTGCCAATACGGATCAAATCCGTCAGGTTTTAACCCGTCTTATCAGCAACGCTTCAGAAGCCATTCTCAACCGCAAAGACCAAGGCAATATTTCTCTGACAATCAAAACCATACCGGCATCCGACATTCCTAAAATCCATATTGTGCCCATCGACTGGAACCCAAATGGCGACATTTTAGCCTGCATAGAAATATCAGATACGGGTTGCGGAATCTCAGAAACCGATATGGACAAACTTTTTGATCCCTTTTTTACCACCCATTTCACTGGACGGGGGTTGGGACTACCGGTGGTTCTGGGGATTGTAAGGGCATGGAAAGGTGCCATCAGCGTGGAGAGCATGAAGAACCACGGAAGCACCTTCCGAATATTTTTACCGCTGGCCATGGATGAAGAGGCAGCACGGTATTCAAAGACAACGAAAAGGCACTTCGTATGGCCATGGGCTAGACGACACAAATAACACACGCCGAACCATACCCCCTGACCTTATTCAGTTCACGGATATCCCGGTGATTTTCGCCACGACAGAGGATACCGATAAACACCTGGATGAATGATTTGCCAGGCCCGATCAATGAGGGAAAATACGGATTGAGATAATGCCAGAGTAATAATAATGTCCGGGAACAGAGGCATTAATTTCGATTTTTTAATCCCAGGGGGAGTTGCCTGCATCTTTCTTCGGGTTAATGGGTTTTAAAGAGAATAAATATTACGTAACATCAATCTTAAATTTAATATCGTATTTATCCATCTTGGCATGGAGTGTGGGACGGGAGATCTCCAGCAATCTGGCTGCCTGGGAGCGGTTGCCATTGGTGAAGGTCAAGGCCTGGGAGATCACAATTCCGGCCAGGGTATCCATAAAATCCTCAAATCTATGGGGCTCCGACGGGCTTGCCAGTTGCTGCCACACCCATTTTTTCAACATATCCGGATCAATGGTTTCATGGGATCCGCCATCGGCATTTTTACAGATAAGCTGTTCCACCTCCATGAGCGATACCGGTGCGCCCCGATTGAAAATAAGCATTTTCTGAATCATGTTGGACAGCTCCCGAACATTGCCGGGCCACGCATAATTGTTCAACACCGAAAGTGCCTGTTTTTGGATACCGGGATTATCCACCTTCAATTCCTGGGAAAATTTTTCCATGTAATGGGTTATCAGACTCTGTATATCCTCCTGGCGTTCCCGCAAAGGCGGCAATTCAATGGTGACAACCTTAAGCCTAAAGTACAGATCTTCCCGAAAGCTTCCCTCGGTGATGGCCTTTTCCAGGGGTTTGTTGGTGGCGGCAATGATCCTGACATCCACCGCAATGGTCTCTTCTCCCCCCAGACGTTCAATGCAGCGCTCCTGGAGCAGTCTTAAAATCTTAGCCTGAATATTCAGGGGCATGTCCCCGATTTCATCCAAAAATACCGTGCCGTTCTGGGCCTGTTCAATTTTACCGATGTGGCGTTGATTGGCTCCGGTGAAGGCCCCTTTTTCATAGCCGAACAGCTCACTTTCCAGAAGATGCTCGGGAATGGCCACGCAGTTGATGATCAAAAAGGGTTTATCCGAGCGATTGCTATGCTGGTACACGGCCCGGGCCACCAATTCCTTGCCCGTACCCGATTCCCCCCGGATCAGTACGTTGGCATCAGTCTGGGAAACTCGACCAATCTTTTTATATACCCCCTGCATGAGACGACTCTGGCCCACAATGGCATCCTTGGAATGATCGCAGGAAACCGCATCCAGCTGAACCGGAGCTCGCATGCAGTAACCCGCATCAATGGCTTGCTTGATGAGGATGAGCATGTCCGGGATATCAAAGGGCTTGAGGATATAATCATAGGCCCCCAGTTTGGTGGCTTCAATGGCAATCTCTGTGGTGCTGTATGCGGTGATGATAATAACAGGAAGCTTGGCATCAATGGCTTTGATTTTTTTAAACGTTTCCATGCCGTTCATGCCGGGAAGCCGCATGTCCAGAAGCACGAGATCCAGGGGGGTCTGGGCCACCACATCAACACCCTCCTCGCCGGAAGCCGCCGTCATCACCGTGTATTTCTCTTCCACCAGAAGTTTAGCAAAGCTTTTTCTCAATTGATCATCATCGTCAATCACCAAAATGGTATCCATGTCATATATCCTTCACCGGCAGGGTAATAATAAACGATGCGCCTTCACCCTCCCGGCTCTTTACCGCCAGCCATCCCCCATGCTGGCTGATGATATTAAATGCAATGTTCAACCCCAGCCCCGTGCCATGCTCCTTGGTGGTAAAAAAGGGGTTAAACACCTCTTCTTTCACCGCTGCGGGAATGCCAGGCCCATTGTCAGTGATGGTGATGACATCCACTTTTTTCAGGGGCTCCACATATTGTTCGTCTTCATGGATGGCAATGATTCCCCCGCCCTCCATGGCCTCACAGGCATTTATAACAATATTTACAAGAACTTCCTTCAACTGTTCCGGATCAATCAATGTTTCCGCAAGTGTTTTTTTGCGCACAAGGCTGGTGCTCACCTGGTAGGACTTTAAACGCTGTTTTAAAAGGTTCAAGGCACTGTCCACAACCTCAGAGGGACTCTTCATCTTTGTTTTTAATCGTGGGGGACGGGCAAATTCAAGGAAATTTTCCAATATCTTATTTATCTGCTTGATCTCCTCTGAAATAACGTTGAAGTCTTCAAGCTGATCGTCGGTGAAACTGCAGGAACGACTTAAAGAAAAAAGTCGCATCTTGACGGAGGTCAATGGATTTCGAATGCTGTGGGCCGTGCCGGCGGCAAGTTTACCCACCAATGCCATTTTTTCAGATTGCATGAGGGTCTCCTGACTTCGTTTCAGTTCCAGGTGTGTCTGCTCTGCATTTTCAATCAATCCGTGGACACTTTCCTTTAAAGCAGTGACTTCATTTACAAAAGGATGTGTCCCTCCCTGCCGATCCGCCTCTGCTGCCAGTTTTCGAATGGGTTCAAGAATGTGGCGGTTAAAGATATAATTTATCAAAAGGCTTAAGACAATGACGGTGATCACAGCTATCAGTGCAATATATCTCAAGTGGTTGGACTCTGTGCGACTGGTGTTGATGGCCTGGGAAATCTTGTTTTTATGAAAGGAATTAAACTGATCGCAAAGTTCAAAAATACGGGAAAAATGCTTCTTGGCATCCCTGTGAAGCCTTGCCCCTTTCTGCATTTCACCGACATCATAGAGCTCCAGTACCTTGTTTTTGGTCATGACGCAATATTCATATTCCGACTGAATTTGTGCCACGGCATCCTTTTCCCACTTTTCCTGAACAAGGGATTTCACCGTATCCAGATGCTCTTCAAAAAGGGACATGTATTTTTTAAGCTCGTCAATCCAGGCAGGATCACCATCGAGCAAATAATAGGAAATAAACCCCTTTTGATTTACAAGGGATGTGGAAAGGGCTTCTGCGGATTGAAAAATCACAACATTCCGATCAATGATTTCCCGAAATATTTTTTCGGTTTTATGGGTATACCATATCATTAAAATAGCCCCGATAAGGGTTATGCACACCAGAATGGCATTGACCAGATATACCCTGTTTTTAAGGCTCAACTGAAGCCCGCGTTTTTTCATCTTCGTTAACATGCTCAGCCTTTATTCAGCAATATTGGCGGGACAGGGGGGCAGGCGGAACATATGCTGCCCCCTTAATCGCTGACCGAAATCAGCCCCCACATACCCATCAACCAGCTTATCTACCCCCCTCCAATATCACACATCGCCACTTCTTCGCAAAAGGAGTCTGACCTCAGCCTTTCGAATACGCTCTTCCTGTTCATCTTTGCGCTTTCTGGCGTTTTCCAGTTTCACCCGAATATCTTCAAAATCCGCAGGTTTCATAAGATAATCAAAGGCCCCAAGTTTCATGCCGTCCACGGCTGTTTCCGTAGAGCCATGGCCGGTGAGAAGAATCACCTCCACCAGGGGATACAGGCGCTTGATCTCCTTTAAGGTATCAATGCCGTCCATGCCGGGCATACGAATGTCCAGTATCACCACGTCAATGGGCTTTTTGGCAAGCACATCAAGGGCCTCCTTGCCGCTGGCGGCCGTGGACACTTTTTCTCCCTGGCCCTGGAGTCGCAGTGAAAAGATATCAACAAAATCCTTCTCATCATCCACAATCAAGACCTTGGCTGGTATTTTTATCATTGTTTTGTCTCCCATGTTTTTTTGTTTTTTTATATGAAAAAGCAGGCACTGGGTATTAGGTGCTGGGTGTTAACAGCAACTACTTTCTCATTATTCGTTGTGGCGGTTTCTTACTGCCATGTCCTTTTATATGATAATGTAACCTCAAATCATCGACACCAGAGCCCTCGGCGGGGGCACCATACTCGGCGGGGGCACCATAATGTCATTTTCACACAGTATTCTTCAAATACGGAAGTTCCTTATCCAAGTTCCGGGGCAACTTTATGATAAACCCCGTACCTTTGCCCGGCTGACTTTCCACATCAACTTCACCGCCAAGGCCGCTGATAATCTTATGCACCACAAACAGCCCCAGCCCGGTACCCTGATCAAAAGACTTGGTGGTGAAAAAAGGATCAAATATCTTTCCCAGATTTTCCGGAAGAATTCCCACTCCGTCATCCTCAATGCCAAACACCGTAAAAACAGGTGTTTCATGGATGGACAGGGTAATGGTGCCGTTGGGATGCAATGCATGGATGGCATTGCTCACCAGATTCACAAGTACCTGGCGGATCTGATAGGCATCACTTACCAGCATGAATTCCTTTTGCGGGGTTTTCCAGTGGATGTTCACCTGCTTGTGCTTCATTTCTCCCTTTAAAAGCGCCAGGGTTTCCAGCACCAGCAGGGTCATGTCAACACAGGCAAACCGGGCTCCCTGTTTTTTTACATGACCCAGAAGCTGGTGGGTAATTCGGCTGGCTCTTTTAATGCTGGTCTCAATCTTACCAAGAGCCATAAGCAGTCCTTGCCGCTGGGGAAAGCTCTCCATGTCCGGTGCATCCAAGGTCTGCTTCATGAACCCTGCCGCCTCGTTGATAATCGCCAGAGGATTATTGATTTCATGGGCAATGCCCGTGGACATGGTTCCAAGGGCGGCAAGTCTTTCGGTGTCCACCATTTTTTTTTCCAGCTTGTCCCGGTATTCCTGCTGCTGACGTTTTTCTTCCTCCAGTTGGATCATGTCATAGGCCTGATTGATTTTATTGAACAGATGATCAATTTCCACAGGCTTGGTCAGATAATCAAAGGCACCGGATTTAATGCCTTCAATGCCATCGGCCACCGCCACATTACCGGTGAGAAGAATCACCTGGGTATTGTCAAAGCGTTTTTTAATGACCCTCAGAGTCTCAAGACCGTCCATTCCAGGCATGCGGACATCCAGCACCACCACATCCATGGGCGTTTTGTCAAGAAGGGCAAGGCAGGCTTCCCCGGAAGCTGCCTGCAGGGAGGGTATTCCCCTTTTGGCAAGCCTTCTGGCAATGGCCTCCCTGAACCCATCCTCGTCATCCACCAGAAGAAGGCGAGTCTTGCTATCCGTGTGTGTTGTCATCTCAATCTCCCCTGTATGCTAAGATATCTGTGTTGCATCCCTGCATGGGAATTGATTTTCATCTGCTCTCCTCTCTAAATCAAGCCCAGAATTCGCCACCAGACGGCAGCCACCACCACCAGCATGGTTAATAAAACCGGGGTAGCCACCAGCCCCACCTTGGTGAGATCCGATGATTTAAAATATTTATAACTGTAGGCAATAGCATTGGGGGGACATCCAATGACCAAGAGCAGGGCAAAGGAAGTGGCCATTCCCAGACACAGCGCCAGAATGGTTGGGTCCACCCCTTCCAGTTGGGCCATGGGAATTACAATGGGTAAAATCAACGCTGCTGCGGCTACATTGGCCATGGCATTGGTCACAAGCGCGCCAAACACCCCCACACCTATGAAAAGCACAAGCCAGCCTTTTCCCTGGATCAACGGGAAGAACAGGTTGGCAAAATAATCGGCAGCACCGGAATATCCCATGGCAAGGCCCAGGGAAATACCACCACCAAAAATAAAAAGAGCCGTGCCCCACTCCAGATTGTCATTAATATCCCGCCACCGCAGGACTTTACAAAGTATCAATCCCGTCACACCCAGCATACCGGTAACGGAATAATCAATGCCATGGAGTCCCTTGGTTAACCACAGGGCAAAGGAAAGGGCAATGATGGCCACCGTCTTTTTTTCAATGCTGGTCATGGGTCCCAGATCTTCATCAAAATCGGGCAATTTATATTTTGGATTCGGCCGATATACCATATACACAATAAACACCGCTACCGGTACCGTAATTATGGCGGCCGGCATGGCATATAACAGCCATTGAAAAAAGGTAATCTCTATACCGGTGAACTCCTTTAAGAACGCCGCTGCCACCATGCATCGACCACCACCCACCAGGGTACCCATGCCCCCGCAGGAGCAGGCAAAGGGAAGAGACAGCATCATGAATTTTGCCGTCTTGGTTTCGGGCTCAATGCCCGCAGCCCGCATAAGGGGCAGCATGGTGACAATGCCGATGGCACAGGCGGCGGCATCGTGCATGAAAGAAGACGCAAGGCCAAGACCAATGGCAATGATAAAGGTAAATCTGGTAATGCTGTTACCCGCCTTTTTGATAATATAATATCCAAGGCGTTTTGTTAAGCCTGCTTTGTCCAGGGCAATGGCAAAAATAAGACAGCACATGATGAAAATCACCACCGGATGCATGTAGGGTGCCCAGGCATTTTTCACGTCGGTAATGCCCATGATCACCAGCAACACACCGATGCACACCGCCGTGATCTCAAGGGGAATGGGTTCCACCACAAACAGGGTCACCAATACCACCAGAATGGCCAAAAACCGTTTGGCCTTAGGGGAAAGTCCGTCCACATAATCCACCTCAAGGGAACTTAGATTCAGATCCTGGGCTTTTTGCCGCAAAAACTTTGCAGTGGATTCCAATGATCCTGGTGACTTGGCTTTTAAAACATAGCTGCTGCTTTCTTTTTTATCGGAGATCACCATGGTAAAATGCGATGATACCCCCTGTAGAAGCAATTTCCCAGCATCTCCTGTAATTTTAAACTGTGTGCCTTCGGGCCTTGGCAGCATAAAAACAATCACACCCAGAATCAGGGCCACACAGAGCTTGAATCCATTTGTTCGATACATTATTTTTTCTCCTCACCGGTTCAATTTTCAGTCACGGTTGTGCGTATCCCTGCTGATGGTCGTGGGCTTCACGGATTTTATCCATAAGTTCCTTAAGCTCGCAGGGTTTTGTCAGATAATCAAAGGCACCGAAAAGCATTCCCTCCTGGGCTGCTGTCTGGGAACCATGCCCGGTGAGAATAATCACAGGCAGTTCCGGCACCATTTTTTTCATGATTTTGAGCACCTCAATGCCATCCATGTCTTCCATCTTCAGATCCAGAACCACCACATCAAAATCTTTCTTTCTCAGGATCTGAATTGCCTCGGTACCACTGAAGGCTTTGGTGGCATGGATGGAACGTTTTAACAGCCGGTTGGACAGAACATTTAAATATCCCTTTTCATCGTCCACCAGCAGGACATTTATGATGATGCTCTTTTTTTTATTTCTGTCCATGAGCGTTCCTTACACCCGTCGCTGGGTAATCTCTTTAATGCGTGCCTCGGTTATTTTTTCTTCATGTGCTTTTTTCTTTGCCACCGCCTCCTGTACCTTGGACACCAGTACGTCAATGTCGCAGGGTTTCATCAGGTAATCAAAGGCCCCAAGTCGCATGCCCTCAATGGCCGTTTCCACGGTGGCATGGCCGGTGAGCATAATCACCTCCACCAGGGGAAACTGCCGCTTGATTTCGATGAGGGT
The DNA here is from genome assembly GCF_054657595.1 of Desulfocicer niacini. NCBI lineage: Bacteria > Pseudomonadati > Thermodesulfobacteriota > Desulfobacteria > Desulfobacterales > Desulfobacteraceae > Desulfocicer > Desulfocicer niacini. The sequence goes on along the minus strand of NZ_BAAHYK010000018.1, from coordinate 96,149 downwards.
TTCCACCCCGTCCATTTCCGGCATTTTTACGTCCAGCACAACGGCGTCAATGGACGTATTTTCCCCAAGAAATGCCAAAGCATCTTTACCGCCATAGACACCGAAGACATTCACGTCTCGTTTTTTCAAACGTTTGATTATGGTGTCAAGAAATCCCTTTTCATCATCCACCATCAACAAATTAATGTTTTTCATATGCTTCCTCCTTATATTTCTTCATATAAAACCGCCATGTCGGACCGCCGACACAACAAATAATAAACATGGTAATATGCCGCCCCCAACGGGCACCCGATCCAATCACGGATCACCGATGGCTCTTTTGCCCTGTCAGGCACCACATTACAGATTTTGACAAAGAACATGTCGCCCATCAATCCACCACTGACTCCCCCCATCAAACCCCAGAAACACTGGCCATCTCATCAAAAACGGTTCCCTCATCGTCCCCATCCAGATCCTGAAACGGTATCCATATACGAAACCGCGTGCCCACCCCCACCTCACTGTGAACATCAATTTTTCCATTCATTTTTTCGATGATGCCATAGCAGATGGAAAGGCCAAGGCCCGTACCTTTTCCCACCGGTTTTGTGGTGAAAAACGGATCAAAAATCCGAGCCAGATTGTCCCGGGGAATCCCGGGGCCATTATCTTCAATGACAATGACCAGATGCTTGATTTCAATGGAACTAACTTTGGTGGAAATTTTAATGGTACCTCCGCTTTTCTCCATGGCATCAATGGCATTATTGATAAGATTCAAGATCACCTGCTGCAGTTCGGAGGGTGAAATCCGTATATAAGGAATGCTTTCGCCAAGGTCCGTTTCTATGATCACATTGTTGTAACGAGCCATCTGGGCCGTAAGCGATACGATTTCCCTGACGGAATCGTTGATCTGCACATCATTGATGGTGGAATCGGTTTTTCTGGCAAAACTTAACAGCTTATGGGTGATTTCCTTGCAGCGGCGGCCCTGGGTGTTGATCTGGCGTAAGGCCCGCATGAACTCATCAAGGTTTTCGCACTGTTTTAACTCTTCCTCCTCCAGAAGATCTTCAATCCAGCCTGCCTCCTCCACCATGATGGCCACGGGGTTATTGATTTCATGGGCAATACCGGCGGCCAGTTCACCGATGGTGGCAAGCTTGCCGCTCTCCACAACCTGGCGGTTCATGACCTCGCTTTTTTCATCGGCACGGGAAAGCAGTTTTACAATATTCCGGGGGAGGGCCACAGCCACGGATAAAATGGCCGCACATCCCAGGGTAAAGATAAGCAACGTTAACCATTTGGTACTGTTTAAATCCCGAAAAGCATCGTTTAAATCCTGATGAAACACCATCATCCAGTCAATATTGCTGAGCATGGCTGCCACGCATACGTATTCACGGCCCGAGGTATCCTTTTTTTTAACAAAAAAGGTCTGATTCTTTTTAAAATCACCGCCCCTGGGAAACGATTCAAGGACCTCTGGTGGAAAGGCGACATCCGTTTGGGTCTGGAGTTCCCCCCGACCGTTGACAATAAAGGCCACCCCGGTTTTGCCCATGTGAATGTTTTCCACCAAAGAATTAAAGGCCCCGAAATTAATGGTGGAGCGTAAAATATAATGGAAATTTTCAACGTTGAGTTGAACGGCAATGATAAAATGGGGATGCCCCCGTAATCCGGCAAAGACATCACTGATATAAATGGGTCGACTCTTTGCCTGGAGGAACCAGTTGGCCGATGCATAATCGGCATTTTCCAGCTTGAATGGTCCTTCATAAGCAAATTGGATACCGTTTTCATCCACCAGTCCAAGATCGGTGAAGACATCGCCATACTCTTTTTTCAAGAGGGTCAGGCTCTGCTTTAAAAAGTGTCCAGCGGTCTGATGCAGGGGATCAAAGGTTCTTGCCAGGAATCGAATATTTCCCGATTTTTCAGCAAGAAATCGGTCAATATTCTGGCTATGCTTCTGGACAAGCTCTGAAATATGTGCCCGCACCTTATCGGTATATGCCCGATTAAACCGGGAAAAAAGAATGCCCGTGGTCAACAGCATGGGAAAAAAAGAAACAATGACAATGAGCACCGTAATTTTTCGGGTCAGTAACTGATAAAAGCTGTTTCGATCTTCTGAAGCCTGTGCCATGGTTTTTTGTTCCTTCCATTCAAACATTTTGATTTTGGGGACCTGTTTTCAAACAAACACTTTCATCGTAAAAATAAGACTTTCTCACAATATCAGGTAACCGTAAGGTCAATGGCAAGTTCGTATTCCGATGAGCCGGGTACCAGTTTTATATCAAAACCAAGTTTTTTACCCAGTTTCACCATCTGTCGGTTCTCTGAAATCACAATTCCCCACACCCGTTTAAGCCCCTTCTCTCTGGCATAGATAAGGCACCTCTTCAAAAGGGATGCCCCAATGCCCTTGCCATGCCATTTATCGGCCACGGCCACGGCGAATTCTCCATTTTTACCGTCGGGTTCAAAAATAACCCGGGCGATGCCGGCCATCTTCTGTTCTTTTCCTTCCTGGAGAAGGGCAACAAGAGCGATTTCGCGATCATAGTCAATCTGGGTCAGGCGGATGAGCATGGTATGGGACAACTGCTTCATGGGGGTGAAAAACCGCATGTAGACACTCCGGGGAGACAATGCATTAAAATGTTCAATCAAAAGGGGGGCATCTCCGGGCCGGATGGGACGCATGAAAATGGGAACACCGTCAATGGTTTCATCCACGGCTTCGTGCTGCCAGGGATAGGCGCTGATCACCAGGTGCATGCCAGGCGCCACTGTGGTGGGTTTTAAAATCACCCGGGCATCCACGGCAAGATATCTGCCGTTTTTGACCATCATGGGGTTGATGTCCATTTCCTGAATCTCGGGGAAATCCGTCAACAGACGGCTGAGCCGAATCAAGGTTTCTTCCAGGGCATCCCGGTTAATTTTTTCAATGTTTCTGTAGCCATTGAGTACCGTTGATATTTTGGTTCCCTGGATTAGTCTCCGGGCCAGGATCCGGTTCAACGGAGGCAGCCCCTTTGCCATATCCTTAAAAACCTCGGTGAGCACCCCGCCCATGCCAAAAAGCAGTATGGGGCCAAAATCAGGGTCCTGCTTTGCACCAAAGATCAATTCATAATCCGGTACCGGGGACATGGGCTGTATGCAGACCCCCATGATATCACCATCTGGTGTATGGAGTTTTGCCGCTTCCATTAGGGTTACAAATCCCATCCGCACAGCATCCTTGTCTTCCAGATTCAGCAGTACCCCACCTGCATCGGATTTATGAACAATATCCCGGGAGCATATTTTCATGGCCACCGGATATTCCATGCCATCGGCCAGGGACACCGCATGATCGGCGGACACCGCAAGTTCCGTACGATTCACCGGGATGCCATAAGCCTTAAGCAGGTCTTTTCCTTCCAGTTCCGTTAAAACGCCATGCCCCAGAGCCAGACCCTCTTTGATGATTTCTCCGGCATGTTTCCGGTCAATGAGCAATTTCTTATCCGTACGAATGGGAATTTCCTGGAGGGTCTGGATGTTTTCGGCATATTGGTACAGATCCACAAAGGCCCGCACGGCACGCTCTGGAGAATCATAGGTAACGATACCCGCCTGGTTGAGAATACGCCGGGCCTTGTCCACATCCAGCCCGCCTATCCATGCGGTGAACACCGGATATGGTGTCTTTTTCAGCACCTCGGCCAAGGGATGGGCAAGATCCGGCAGATTCAGGGTCCCAGCAGGGGAACAAAGCAGGAGCAAGCCGTCTATTTCCGGTGCATCCAGGCAGATACGAACGGCCTGAAGATAATGTTCCGGGGGCGAATCCCCCAGAATATCCACGGGATTTCCCCGGCTCCAGTTCTCCGACAGAAACCCATTCAGTTGAGTAATGGTATCGGGCGAAAATACAGCCGGTTCCAGGCCATGGGCGGCCAAGGCATCGGCGGCCATGACACCGGGACCTCCGGCGTTGGTGATGATGGCAAGTCGAGGTCCCTTGGGCTGTTTTTGTTTGGCAAGGAATTCCGCACAGTCAAAAAGTTCCTGGAACTGATTCACCCGTAAAATGCCCGCCCTCTTAAAGGCTGCATCGTACACGGCGTCTTCTCCTGCAAGGGCACCGGTGTGAGAGGCTGCGGCCCGGGCACCGGCCGTTGATCTGCCAGATTTCAGGGCAATAATGGGTTTAATACGGGATACGGATCGGGCCGCACTCATGAAATTTCTGATATTAGTGATATTTTCCACATACATGACAATGCTTTCAACGGAACCAAGCGAGCCCAAGTAATCAATCATGTCTGCAAAATCAATGTCCATCATGGTGCCAAGGCTCACAAAATGACTGAATCCCACATTTTCACGCATGGCCATATCAAGGACAGAGGTGCACACTGCACCGCTCTGGGAAAGAAAAGCGATTTTCCCCGGCAGGGGAGACTGATGGGCAAAACTGGCATTGAATTTTTTTGCAGTATTGACTATACCAAGGCAGTTGGGACCGATGATGCGCAAGTTTGTTTTTCTGGCAATGTCCATGATTTGGGCTTCGATCCTGCGGCCGGGGGCACCTGTTTCCTTGCCGCCGGCAGAAATCACCACGACACCGCCAAGGCCTTTATTTCCGCAGTCCTCCACAATCTCTGGCACAGTGTTGATGGGAGTGGCGATGATGGCCATGTCCACAGAGGTTTCAAGGGCCGCCAGATGGGGCACACAGTCAAGCCCCATAACCGTGTCATATTTTGGATTCACCGGATATATCTTACCGGGGAACCCGCCATTTAACAGATTATTCATAATGGCAGCCCCGATATGTCCCGGACGTTCACCCGCACCGATAACGGCAACAGATTTCGGATTAAACAGCCTGTGCATGTTTATGGTGCTCATTATTTTATGCCCTCCAGCGTATCTCATCAATGGTAAGTTGGCCGACCTTGCCAGGTTTTAAGCAACAATCCACACCGTCATTCTACGTGCGGCATGAACCACCTTCCAGGGTACCCTGCCAATGGAAAACTCCTCCACATTGGATTTCCCCCGTCGACCAAGTACGATGGTACCGCAATCTTCTTCTTCCGCAGCCTGCACAATGCTGGCGGCGCGACTCCGGGTTCCGGTGATGATTTTTCGCCGAATTTTTTCACTGGGAATACCCACAGCTTTAAGTTTCTTTGCAGCATCATCAATGGCGATCTGCATGCTGTTAAAAAATAATTTGACATGATTCACGGTGTCCTGGGCCTCTCCTTCCTCATCAATGAGATTGAAGTCCCGCAACACACCGCAAATGACAATACGGCAGGAGGAATTTGCCACCACATGAGCGACGAAATCCACGGCCCGGTTGGAGCCATCCGAGCCATCCACACTGAGAAGAATTGAGGCATTGCTTTTATGAAGGCCCGCCAGCAGCACCGGCACCGACGAAAGTCTTTCCAAAAGCTTGGTGGTGGTACTGCCCATGACCATCTGAAGTTGTGCCCCATATCCCCGACGTCTTGCAAGTACGGCAAAATATCCCCTTGCAGCCTCGGTAATTATATCCCTTGCCACGCCTTTGTCTCGAGTCTGTATAGATATGGTAACGTTATCCTCAGGATAGCCTGCCCCCACAAGCATACTTTTGGCGCGCTCCATGTAATTTTCCATCTCTTTCCTGCGCTGGAGTTCCCAGCCTTTGGCCTGGCTCATGGCGTTTCTGCTGAAGGACTCTTTCCCGATATCCCAGTAACTTTCCGGCACCGAGCTGAATACATTAAAAAGCGCAATTTCTTTCCCGATGAACGGCTTAAAATCGCACAGGTACTCTATGGTCTTAAAGGACCTTTCAGAACCGTCCAGAACAACCAGCATCTTATTTTGAAATTCCATCATTTGATATGCCCTCCATTGGAAGGGGTGATTATTATGATCAAATCCAATTTCCTGATGGATCTGACAGCCCTGCTGTTAACTGCTTGATCAGCAAGTTACATGCCTTTGAATTAAAAAAGTCATAAGCACCTGTATTTGAATAAATATCCAAGACATAAGCCGGTTGGCTAAGCTTTAGCTGCCCATCATAACAAGGCTATTCTTTACAGATTGTAAAGAAAACTGACACCGTTTTCCCCTGAATTTCCCCAATGATAAATCCCTGGCACATCTCCATGCATGGCGCTCCGGTGACACACACCTTTTATCAAGCCCCCGATGAGGCATTTTCCGCTATGACACCCCGGTGATCGTATCCCACCGAAGCACCCATGAAATGAATCCCATGAAATGAATTCCTTCGGCATAAAAGTTGCTCTTACATAGTGTTGAAGAAAAATTAAAATCAGGTAAATCAATGCACATAATGTCTCATAAATATTAAAACAGGGAAGATCACAGGTGCCATGCGCATGTGGCTAAAAACTGGCAAAGGATACCATGATCAACCCGGAAAGGAGATGCCCCATGTTGATAAAAAAATGGATGAGCTCACCAGTAAATACCATCGATGCGGATGCATCTGTCCTGGATGCCGACGACCTGTTTAAGAAAAAAATAATTTCAATACTGCCGGTGCTCGAGAATGGAAAAATCGTGGGAATTGTCACCGATGGAGATATTAAAAAAGCCACCCCGTCCCAGGCCACCTCCCTTGCCGTCTATGAGCTGAGTTCATTGTTGACCAAGGTGAGAATTCGAACAATCATGTCCCACCCCGTTTTATGCACCACCGAAGACCGTACCGTGGAAGAAGTGGCAGGTACCATGCTCATGGAAAATATTTCCGGCATGCCCGTCAAGAACAACCGGGGGCGCCTGACAGGTGTCATCACCAAAAGCGATATTTTCAGATGCCTGGTCTCCTTCACCGGCGGTGCCCGCAAGGGACAGATTTTTGCCTTTAGAATCACTGACAGCCCCGGCATGATCAAGAGCATCACCGATATCATCCGCATGGGGGGAGGCAGACTGCTGAGCATTCTGACATCCTATGATGATGTTGAAGATGGCTTCAGAAAGGTGTTTATACATGCCTTTGATATACCTGAAGAAAATTTCGACAGCGTGGCTGCCCAGCTCTACGATGCGGGAGATATGTTCTTTCTGGCCGACCAAACCCGCAATATCAGAAGGCTTTTTTAACCAAAATATAAGGAAACACTCTCATGAAAGAAATCAACAAGATACTGGTTTGTATTGATCTGTCCGACTACTCCATCCCCACACTTGAGTATGCCCTTGCCGTTGGCGGTAACAGCAACGCTGAAATTCAGATTCTTAATGTTTTAAATCAGAGGGATCTCGACGCCGTCAAGATGGTCACAAGTTATTATCCTGACAAACTTGATCTCCAGCAATATGTCAAAGAAAGCACCGAAGAACGACGCAAATGGTTAAAAAAGATGATCAAGGAAAATTTCTTTGACCAGAAATCCGCTATGACCATCCACATCGGCATGGGCGTCCCCTTTGAAGAAATCATTAAACACGCAACGGAAAATGAGATAGATCTCATCGTCATGGGCAACAAGGGAAAGGGCAATATTGCAAGAACTCTGTTTGGCTCCCATGCGGAAAAAATCTTTCGTCATTCTCCCATCCCGGTGCTCAGTGTCAGGCAGGGGCCTCACAAACGCACTGAAGATTGATGGGGCATTCCCATTTTCGGGCCTGGTCACAACATGGGCCACTTTGGGGAGGAGTCTGGCTTAATTAATTAACGATGGGAACAGGCTCGACGACGGCACAAAACCAAACAAGTCCCCCGGGAATATCATTTCCCGGGGGACTTGTTTTTGTTACTTAATCGCCTAACTCTTTCCGGCCTTGCCCTTGCTATACGTTAATAATTCGTTCCATTTCAAAAAAGAGTTCCTGTTCCCGGATAATCCCCACGGTTTTACCGGACAAGCTGACAATCAGACGGCGCTGATTTGCCTCAAGCATAAGGTAGGCAGCTTCCATCAAATTGGCCTTACCATCAATGGAAGCCGGCGAAGGTGACATGACATCGCTGAGAGGCTTATCTTTCATCGCCAGCATTCCCATGGTGAACATGCCTTCCCAGAACATGGGTGAATATTCAATGCTGTCCGCCAGGGAAGGCTTGGGGGCAGAAAGATACCCCGGCATCACCATTTCCATGAGATCACGGATGGTGAGGGTTCCCTGGACCTGGTTGGCTTTATTCACCACCAGAATGGAACGATGACCCGTTTCCATGAGTCTACTGGTGGCCATGCGGGTGATAAAGGATCTTTTCAGCAGATTAATGGCATCCTTAATGCTCTTGTCTTCCTCAATGGTGGAGTATTCGGCAATGGGGATCATGATATCCAACACACTGCGCTCCCGGGGCAGAGATGATTTATCTTTAATCTGGCAGGCTTCCTTTATTTTTTCAGCCAGAAGATTGATATCACAGGGTTTACTCAAATAATCAAAGGCACCCTGGCCCAGGGCTTCCTTTGCCGAGGGCATGGCACCGTGGCCGGTGAGCATGATCACCGGCAGCTCCGGTTTTATTTCCTTTATTTTTTCCAGGGTTTCATGGCCATCCATGCCGGGCATCTTTATATCCAGAATCACCACATCGGGGTTCTGGTCTATTTTTTCCAGGGCATCTTCGCCACTTTCCGCCACGAGGGTTTCAAACCCTTTTTTATTAAGGATCTTTTTTGTGGTATCCCGAAAGCGTTTTTCATCATCCACCATCAACACTTTTATCTGACTCATCATTATCTTCTCCTTGGTGTTCTATAATTGGTCTTCCGACAGTCAAATCTTAAAAAACCGGGGTTTTAAGGCTCTTTTTTCGCAAACAAATCTGTTCGAGCCAGTCTTTTGTACCGGGTATTTTAACTGCCGGTCAGGTACTTCTTGTCCGGGCCTGGTTGTTCTGTACACGGCCGGGTAGTGCCTATCTTAAACGGCCAAAGGCCATGAGGGCTGAAGATATCAGACACACCTGCAGCACCAGAGACAGACACACAATCCAAAAAGATTTTCGGCCTGTCAACGAACAGCTGTTTTTAAATCCGGTATATACCAGCCACCATCTCCAGGGTTCCGTGAACCACAGCATAAATGGAAGCCATGAAAGAAAAAGTGTAATGCCTGCGGAAAAGGCATAAATACTGAGTACGCCCGAAAACGATGCTTTCTTGCCCACCATCAGTACCATGATCACATAACCAATGGCGGCGGAAAGCAGAATCATTCCCATGGCATTGCTAAAGAACACAATACTCATTATCCACATCGGATGACCGTAGGCCCCTGTCAAAAGGCTTGCCACAGCATAAAATATACTGCTGAGGACCATGAATCCCACTGTGATTTTAGCTGTGGTTTTGCCGGGCAGTTCCATAAAAAATTGTCCAGGTTCAATCAACAGCTGAACAATGGCATAAGCATAGAACTGACAATTTTTTAAACTGGATTCCAACATCGTCCTGCACCTTTTCCCATTATTCCCGCCTGAACAGAAATGGAACCATTGTGCCTGTCAGGGCATGGTGATTATATTATTTTTGAAAAAATACCCGCCAGAAGCATAATCAAGGTCATGTAAAAAAAGAATTTACGTTCCGCCGCTTTGGTAAAGCGTATTTCTCCGGTTTTAAACATCGTCTTCCATGAATCGTCACTGCTTTTTTTCTGTTTTACTTCCATGACTTCATCCTGTGTTAAGCAGATTAAAAACCAGGCATTCCGCTAAACCCTCTAAGAGTCCAGTAAATACCGGTGAGCAGCAGTAACACCACATTGGCAAAGAAAAACAGAGGAATACCAGCCCGGAGATAATCCTTGGGCTCAAGATATCCACTGGCATACACAATGGCGTTGGGCGGTGTACCGATAATCAAACAATAGGCAAAAGAAGATGCGATGGCCGTACCCATGGCCATGAAGGGCAGATAGGTGGTGCCGGGATGCACCATACCCGCCATGTTCAGGGTAATGGGTCCCACGGATGCAGCAGCAGGACCGTCCGCCATAAGGTTGGTCAAAATGGCGGTGAGACCGTTACTGATGGCCATGAGGGGAAGACCGGATTCCATGCCGAACTGTGACAGAAAATCAATGACGGATCGGGCCAGCCAGTAAGCCGCACCGGTCTGATCCAGCACCCGGCCAAAAATGATGGCCCCGGCATACAGCCACACAACCCCCCAATCCACCTTTTCCTGGTAATCACGCCAGTTCACCACACCGGTGAGAATATAACCGATGGCACCGGCAACAGCGATAACGCCGATACCCAGACGAACGGGATAAATACCCATGGCATAAAAGGATTTTTCCGTAAACCAGCCAAAGACCATGATGATAAAAATGATCAAAGCCCAGATCTGTTGTTTATTCCATCCACCCATCTTACCGATTTCCGTTTGCAGCTGATTCATGGCCGGGGCAAGCGAAGTAATCTGGGGTTTAAACCTGAAGTTCACGATGAACCAGCTAACGGGGATCATGAGGATAAGGAAAGGAAAGCAGTAGGTAACCCACTGGAAATAACCAATGTCCACACCGAACATATCCGTTAAATAGGTCATCATGATAACGTTCCTGGCACCGCCGGAAGGAGCACCGGGGCCACCGATATTACAGGCCATGGCGATACTGATCATCAACACCTTGGCAAGCTCTTTATCCTCGGGGACTTCCCGGGTCAGACTGTTCTGATATAAAAGCATACCAATGGGAAGAAACATTGCCGCCAGGGCATGATCGGAAATAAAGGCGGCAAGGGGTGTTATGATAAGAAAAAAGATCAGGGTGATCCACTTGATATTGGGCACTGCCAATTTTTTAAACATCATCAGACACACACGTTTGTCCACCCCAGTTTTAACAAAGGCCGCGGCAAACATAAGACTTCCCATAATGAACCAGCAGGCATCACTCCAGTACAGCATGGCCACTTCCTGGCGGGAAATCACACCGGTGAACACAAGGATCAGACCGATGCAGAAGGCCACCGCCGGCAACGGAATACACTCCGTTAAGAAACAGAACACCACAAAAAGCCCCATGGCAATGGCCACCTTGATCTGCCAGGCACCTTTGTCGGCAGCGGTTTTATCACTGCCGGTCTGCTCTTCGTATTTTAAACCATCCTTGCGCAGCACCAATGAGCTTGTCATAATGGTCTCAAAATTCTGGTCCGTCACATTATCTTTGATGTAGGCATGGGCCTTATCAAAATTGGTTTTATTGACCTCAATTTTATATTTTTGACACCATTTAACATTTCGTTTGAGGAAACGTGCCTTTTTCAACGCACCAATACGCATGTTCTGCTCCATGATTTTTGCCGTGAGCAGCTGCCATTGCTCCACCGAAGTACTTTCCTGCTGAAACAAGGCCATGGTGATGTGGTTAATAACAGCCTTGGGTCCCACATGGTACTCCATGCCCACATCCTTCATGCCATCTGGTGTGGGGATTGCCAAAACAGTAAAAAAAAGGACAACAGGGATGATAAACAGTTTCCAATTAATATACTTGTCATATCCAGTAACCGGCTTTGATTTTTTCATCTATCAACCTCCAAAAGAATGGTTCTATTCTTCGTCATCGTCCTTGAGAATTTCCCGGGGCGATCGCATGAACTTTTTGGTCTGGGCCACCCGGATCTTTTCCTCCAGGCGCTGGCGTTTTTCATAGGCTTCTTCTGCCTTTTCTATGATGTCATCAATGTCAGCGGGTTTCATGAGATAATCCGTTGCCCCGGATTTCAGGCCGTCAATGGCTGAATCCACGGTGGCATGACCGGTGAGCATCACCACCTCCACCAGAGGATACAGCTGCTTGATAACTTTCAGGGTCTCATTGCCGTCCATGCCGGGCATCTTGACATCCAGAATAACCACATGAATAGTTTGTTTTTTAAGGGTTTCCAGGGCCTCCTGTCCGCTGGTTGCCACGGACACGGAATAGCCTTTTTTTTCCATCAATCGTCTTGTTGTTTTCAGATATCGTTCTTCATCATCCACCAGTAACAGCTTCATTTTTTCCAAAATACTGCCCTCCTGTTTCATCATGGTTTTTTATCTTTGATTATCATGTGACGGTAGGGTAATCACAAAGGTGGTTCCCTTGTCTTTTCCGCTTTCCACCGCCATGGTCCCCCCCCAATTTTTGATAATGCCGTAACACACTGAAAGCCCAAGTCCCGTGCCTTTCCCCACGGGTTTTGTGGTAAAAAAAGGTGAGAAAATCTTTCCAATATTCTCCGAACTGATACCCATGCCGTTATCGGCAATCCGGATCTCCGTATTTCCCTGTTCAGTTCTCTCTGACACAATATCCAGTTTTCCGCCTGAAGCACCATGTCGCTCCACAATGGCGTCCATGGCATTGTTCACAAGATTTAAAATTACTTGCTGAAACTGGGAGGCATCCCCCTTGAAAAGGGGCGTATCAGGGGAAATGATCTGATCCATGACAATACCGTCCACATGGGCCTTTTTTTCCACCATGTGCAAAATTTCAGGGATGATCTCACAGGGATTCAATACCTCAAGTTTTGACTCGTTTTTTCGTCCGAACTTTAAAATGGCATGGGTAATTTCAGAACAGCGGTTCACCTGGAGTTTTATCTGATCCATGGATTCGTTTATTTCCGCCACTTCATCTTTTGCCGTGGGGATTAACAGGGATGATACCTCATCAAGAAGGGTTTCAATCAGAAGATGCTCACCCTTGATAATCTGCAGGGGGTTATTTATCTCATGGGCAAACCCGGCTGCCATTTCACCAATTTCCGCCAACTGCACCGCCCGGATCAACTGGTTACCAAGGCTTTCTTTTTCCATGCCCAGAGTATCAATGCGTTTAAGGATATGTTCTGTCATGTAGAGGGCGGTTACGATGATAACAGCCCCACCCAGAACCATGATCAGCAAGGTAATGTACATGGCCGAATAAAGGGATTTATAGGCATCCCTTTTTTCCTGACGCACCACCAGAAACCACTCCCTGTTTTTAAGCCGGGTGGTGGCATAGAGGTATTGATCACCGTTAGCATCGGATTTAATAAAGGTTTGAATACCGTTGTGGGTGGATGGCGGAAAGGAAGGGAATGCGGGAAAGTCGGAATACTCGGGATCTTTTTCCATGATTCCGATACCCCCGGAACGTCTCTCTGTTTGTGAAACGCCAGAGGTGTTCAAGATATAGGACTCACCGGTTTTACCAATCCGCACCCGGGAGACCATTCGATCAAAGGCCAGGGTGTCAATGGTGGCCCGGAGCACCCAGGCAGCCTTACCAGCACTTTTTTTTACGGCAATGACGAAATGGGGCACATTGCGATATCCTGAAAATATATCGCTGATGTAAAACCCGGTTTCCATCACTTTTTTAAACCACACTTCATTTTTATATTCTTTTCCCTCCAACAGCTGGAACTTGCCGGCATATTTTCTATGGATGCCCTGACTGTCAAACAGGCCCAGGTCCACAAAGGCACCAGAGCGTTTCTTGAGATTTTCAAAAATCCGGTTAATGGAAGTGGCTTCCATAATCTCATCAAAGGTATAGGTGTTGGTTATCAGCTCAAGATCGGATTGTCGCTCCATCAAAAAGCCATCAATCATGTCGCAGTGATCTTCCACAATGCGCTTGAGACTGCTGATGCTGTTTTGTTCCAATGTGGTGGAAAAATAATAAAAACTGACTCCCACAGCCAGGAGAAAAGGAATAAAAGGAATGACGATCATATTGGTTAAAATAGATCGTTTCAGCGGGTGATTGCGCTCTTTATGTGATTCGTTTTGTTTATCCATTGCCGTTTGCCCCCATGTCCCTGGAAAAAAGATCTGATATGCTTACCGGACAAGAATAGCAACTATGGTGCCGCTGGATAAAAAACGGCCATAAAAAATATAAGACACTGAAATAAAAAAAGAATAAAAGGCAGGCACGCTAAAACAGAAAAGACCTGACGAAAGAATCAAGTGTCAGATTTTTTTTCAAGGTGTAAATGAAGGGAAAAATAAAGAGGAAATGGTGCCAGGTCAGTGCTGTGCAATCTCTTCAATGGCCTTAACGGTTGCGTCTATTTCTGCAGGGGTATTGAACATCCCCAGACTGAACCTTACAGCGCCGGTGTCGGCAGTATTAAGGCTTTCATGAACCAGGGGGGCACAATGAATACCCACCCGCACGGCAATGCCAAAATCACCGTCCAGGATGGCACCAAGATCTGCGGAGCTTACCGATTTGAGGTTGGCAGAAAGTACAGCCAGATGTCGATCAGAGCGCATCTTGAAACCACCATACAGGGTAATTCCTTTGATCATGGAAAGCCCCTGATACAACTGCTTAACAAGACGCATTTCCTGATCATGGAGGGTGGAGATGCCCTTTTTACAAAGATAATCCATGGCCAGTGAAAGGCCGATGATGCCCATGAGATTATGGGTACCGGCTTCCAGACGATGGGGAAATTGTCGGGTGTGAACCAGACTGCTGGATACAATGCCGGTTCCCCCAAAGCGACTGGGTTCTATTTCAAGGCAGGGATGGAGCACCAGACCACCGATACCGGGGGGACCATAAAGGGATTTATGGCCGGTGAACACCAGGGCTGACGCATTCATATCCGCCATGCTAACGGGGATCTGTCCTGCGGACTGTGAGGCATCCACCACAAAATCAATACCCCGTGCTTTACATATTTTCCCAACTTGATCCACGGGTTGAATGGTGCCAAGGACATTGGAGGCATGGGTCATGACCACCAGTCTTGTTACCGGGCGTATGGCATCTTCAATATCCTTGGGATTAATGAACCCCTCCTGATCAAAGGGAACAATACTGCAGGTGATGATTTTATTTTGTTGCAGATAATAAAGGGGACGAAGAACGGAGTTGTGCTCCAGGCGGGTGGTGATGACGTGATCTCCGGGTTTTAAAATTCCCAGCAGGGCCGTATTAAGGCCATCCGTTGCATTGGCTGTAAAAATCACCCGGTCGGCATCAGGTGCATCAAAGAAAAGAGCCAGCTTTATGCGGGTTGCACTAATAAAATCCGATGCTGCCAGGGCAGCATCATAGCTGCCCCTGCCCGGAGAAACCCCCATGGCGGAAAACTGTTCCACCATCTGATCAAGTATCTGTCTTGGCTTTGGCCATGTGGTGGCAGCGTTGTCAAGATATATCAAACGATACTGCTCCTTTTTTATCAGTCACTTACAGGCATGCCTTGGGATTGGGCAGGCCCGCCAGTCTTCGGGCACCCATGCGGATACCCCGGGGAAACAATTTTTCAAGCGCCATGAGACTCATCCCCGTTCCCTCCTTTAAGTCTTTGTTCATGGGTGCCCGGCCATGGTAAAAGTAAAATTCCCGCATGAACCGGAGCACCTGCCACTGGGTATCATCAAGGCCTTCAAGGCCCATCTCCCGGGCAAGCGCAAGGGCGATGGTCTCATTCCAATCCTGGGGCTCCCACAAAAAATCCTCCCAGTCAAAATAAAGATCGTGACCGGCAATGGTACGCAGATGCCGGTCACGAGTCTGCTGGGTGGAATCTTCCAGACCGTTTTCAGTCATCTATTCCCTAGCGGCCGCTTTTAATGCAGCCATCACTTTATCCGGTGTGGCAGGCAGATCGGTTATAAGTACACCGCAGGCATCTTTAATGGCATTGATCACCGCCGGTGCCGTTGATACCATGGACATTTCTCCCACCCCTGTGGCACCCAATGTACCCCGGTTTCTGGGGGTTTCCTGGATCACCGTTTCCATGTCAAAGGCAGTTTTCATGGTGGGGAACTTAAAGGTTCGCCAGTCCGTGGTTTCTCCGGCGATGAACTCCTCCCGCAGGGCATACCCCACCCCCATGTCCATGCCACCTTCCAGTTGTCCTGTCAGATTATTGGGGTTAATTACCACCCCGGCATCAACAGCCATGGTCATCTTCAGCACCCGGACCTCACCGGTCTCGATGTTGACTTCCACCTCAGCCAGCTGGACGGCGTGGACATCAGATTCCGAAGAGGGACCCTGGCCGGTTTCCGGATCAAGGGGGGCGGTTTCAACAGTGGAACGGTGACCCACATAGCGTGTGGGAACATCGGCGGCTTTAAATGCCCCAAAGGTTTTAGCGCCCACTTCATCCATGGCTTTTTTCAACTGCTCCAGCGCCGCCACAGTGGCTCCCCCGATCATCAGGGTCACCCGGCTTCCCGATGCCGGACCTGCGGCAGCGGTTTTTGCGGTGGTTCTGGTAACGGCCCGGACCTTGTCAAGGGGCAGTTCCAATACCTGGGCTGCCAGCTGGGTGAGCATGGAATCATTTCCCTCGCCGGGGTCTGCTGCTGCAGCATATACGGTTACGCCGTCGTCCGCCTCCAGCTCCACGGCGGAGATGGATTTATCCCCGGGAAACCCGATGCCGAAGGCGGCAGCACCCAGCCCCACACCTCGTTTGATGGCACCCTTGTTATCATGGGCTGCGGCATCGGCCATGGCCCTGTCATAATTGGGTTTAATGGCATCGCACAATTCGGGAAAGGGCCATTGATCCACCGGATGACCCGTGGCCTTGGTCAATCCCGGAGCCAGGCTGTTTAACTTTCTGAATGCCAGGGGGTCCATGCCAAGTTTTTGTGCCAGAAGGTCCATGGCGCATTCCAGGGCATAATGGGCCTGTGGAGGCCCTGCTCCCCGGGCTGCACTTCCCCAGGGATTGTTGCTGTAGATCAACTTGGAAGAAACGTTGATATTGGGAATATAATAAGAGCTTGAAAGCATGTGGAGTGCCCGGTTAATGATAACATTGCCAATGGAATTATAGGCTCCGTTATCAACGATTATATCCATCTCCAGAGCCGTTAACTTGCCTTTGTCATCGGCTCCCATCTTAATTTTCATATCAAAGGGATGGCGCTTGGAAGTGATGAGCATGGATTCTGCAATGCTCGGCCGGTAACGCACAGGACGGTTGAATTTCAACGCTGCAGCAGCGGCAATGCCTTCGGTGAATATCTCAAGTTTTATACCGAACTGCCCCCCGGAAAAGGGCTCTTCATAGCGAATGTTCTCAAAACCCAGGGCTTCCTGGAGCATGGACATGTGAAGATGAATATTAATACCCCGACCCATGACCACAAGGGTGGCATCTTCGCCCTTCCCTTCCATGTAAGCCACACTGTTTTCCGGCTCCATGGGAGCCTGGTGATTAATCTGGGTGGAAAAATTTTCTTCCACAACAAAGGCTGCATTGGTAAATCCTTTGGCAGCATCCCCCTTGATCATGGGTTGGCTGAAGCAAAGATTGGGTCGGTCGGGATGAATCTGCAGGGCATCCGTTGCCAAGGCTGCATCCGTGGTTCTCATCTCCGGCAAAAGCGCATAGTCAACCTTTACGGCATCCACAGCTGCCAGGGCCTGTTCCCTGGTCTGGGCCACCACCACGGCAACGGCATCTCCCAGGGTGCGCACCCGGTCTTCACATATCACCGGTCGATCGCCCACGATGTATTTTAATCTATTGGTGCCTTTGATGTCTGCAGCGGTAAGACTTCCAACGAATCCCGGCATTTTTTCAGCTACAGTGAAATCAATGTTTTTAATTTCCGCGTGGAAATGGGGACTTCGTACCACGGCGATTTCAAGGGCTCCGGGCATGGTGATATCTGCCCCAAACTGTGCCGTCCCACAGGCCTTTAAAAGGGCTGAGGGTCTGACGTGGGAAACCCCCATTTTGGCATCGGTGGGTTTGGGTCGAATCTCATCGGGGGTTAATTCTTTTCTCAGGAATCTGGCTGCCAGTTGAACGGCTTCAATGATCTTTACATAGCCTGTGCAGCGGCAGATGTTGCGGCGAAGGGCATGCTTGATCTCCTCAACGCTGGGATCAAGGTTGACATCCAGAAGTGCCTTGGTGGCCATAATCATGCCCGGCGTGCAGAAACCACACTGGATGGCACCGGCCAAGGCAAAGGCTTCCTGAATCAAATGGGGGTTTTCCGGTGTGCCCAGGCCTTCAACGGAAATCACCGTGGCTCCCTCAAGTTTCTGAACCTTTGTAAGGCAGGATAATACCGCTTTTTTGTTAACAATGACCGTGCAGGCCCCGCATTGACCTTTTCGATCACAGGACTGTTTGCTCCCTGTCAGTTGCAGATGTTCCCGCAACAAATCCAGCAAAACCATATTTTTATCGGCAACTACCCGCTTTGCCAGCCCATTAATGGTTAAATTGATTATTTTCAAATTTTTCCCCATAATTTATAATTGATTTGGAACCGGTTGAAAGAATAAGGCAAGATTGTCAGAACAAGTGAAGTTTTGTGTATAATTACGGTTTGTTTTTGTCAACAAAAAACAAATATCACAAAAAAAAATACCATATAAAAAACTATAAGCAACTATAACAAACCATAAAACCAATACATCTTAAATTCAAGTGTTGGGCATAAACCTGTTAATATTGAGAAAATTTTCAAATAGTGATTTCTCAAAGTTATAAAGTAAGGCTGGCACGACCTTTGTCCCAAAAAACGTCATCATGTTATCGGTCGCAACAAGATTATAAAGGGGCTGAAAGAGACGATGGAAAGCGTAAAAAATTATGCCGCACCCTTGAATGCCACCGGTCTTTAGTTCAGGGGATGTTGACGAATGGCAGCGCTCTTTTTATGGTAAGCTGCCAGCATATCCGCTTCAAACAACTCATTGGAGTCATAGCTGCGGTTAAAAACAACGGGCCATAAATTGATGTCTTCCATGCACATGTAAAAAAAAACGGACGTCTTCCAGGCCCTGGGAAACGCATTGTAAAGAGTTGAGAAAAGCGTTTTTTTGATCTCAAAGGGATAGCTCAACTTACCTGCGCACTCCTCCATGGGCATCTGAAGGATGGATGTAAGCACCATACGTTCCCGAATTTTTTTCAACACAGGTTTGATAAAGGTGAGTGTGCCAAGGGAAACCATGACCACCTCCTCCGGATCAAAACGTTCAAGCAGGCGCGAGGCCACGGCCAGATAATCTCCTTCCCAGCCCTCGTACCAGACCATGGGATGGAAATGGAACCCCACCGGGATGCCAAGATCCGCCAGTTTCCGGGCACTTTCCAGCCGTTTGTCAAGGGAAGCCGTTCCCCGCTCCTCTGCCTGAATCACCACCGGTGTATTCAGGGACCAGGTGAACACCATATTGGGCGGAGGCCTATTTTCCAGAAAATAATCAATGCGGGCACTCTTGGATTTCATCTCAAGAATGACGTTGGGATGGGCCGCGGCAAAACGACACAGGGAATCCAGCAACCCGAACCGGTTACCCCACATCAGAGAATCCGAAGACTGTCCGGTGCCGATGTGGTATTTTTTATCTTCCTCCAGCTCCAGGGTATCCAGGTGGGAGACCAGATTCCGGATAAACCGGACCTGATTACCGTGGTAAAAAGATTGAATGGAACAATAACTGCAGTCAAATCCGCACTGCTGCACGGCATCCAGGGTTGTCAAATTACAGCAGCGGGTCTTTTCAGAGGCCACAGGGCATTGTCCCATGATGGAACCCTTCAGGGGCACTTCCACCATCTGTCCCTCGGGGAACTTCTGCTCACCGGCCGCAAACCTAGGTGCCACAGGATATTTTTTCTCCTGGGACTTCAGGGCCTCATACCCATCCCGGAACTGTCGAAAAACCGTTGCCGCTGCATTTTTTCCCGTGGCGTTGGCCAGCGCTTCAGGCCGGTAAAATTGTTCCAGAGAACCCTCCTGCCAGCAGCCCAGGTCCACGCTGTATTCCGTAAGCAATCGCAACTGCTGGAAAGTAAAGGGATATTGTTGTGACAGGGAGAGGAGCCACTGCTGCTGCCCGGCCGGAAGGTGATGGTAAAGCCTTATTTGAGAAAATTTATCCGATGTCATTGCTATCCCTGTCATATTTTATATAAAACTCGGTCTAAAGATTAGGAATCATGTGAGTTTCATCTTTCGTTGTGGCTGGTGGTTACAGCCATGTATTATTATATACATGATATTTTCCATCTTAATCTGGAAAGCTGCAGCCTCTTTTCTGACTTTGTATCTATCATAATTCATTTATGCTTCTTCCTGAATTATTTCCAACGCTGCTCAGGCGATCATAGTGGATACGCCGTCATTCCTGCTTTTATTGCACCCTCAACAGTTCCGTCGGCTAACTCTCCTCCAGGAAACCACAAATCATTGACATCCTAAGTTTCAGAACTCCATTTAAATATTCCAAACGCCCACGCCTTGAAGTCCCCGGTATACTTAAGGCGGCATATAGGGTTTTTTTCTGTCATAATCATAGCGATCAAGTTAAAGAAATCTCCCTTGAAATCTTGCAACAAAATAGCAAGGCAAATTGCTTAATTCCTTTTGATTATATTTTTCTACAATGTCTGCAACGTCTTTTCTTACATCATCCGATATTAACTTTTTTGCCTTTTTTTCACCTTTCAATAATTCTATATGATAAATTTGATCTACAATCAACATTCATAATCGGTTCTTCCGGACCATCTTTCTTTAGCAAAAGCCCTATTTAGTTTTTATCCTATTGTTCTATCAAGTAGCAAACAGGCATTTTAGAGAGGGAGATTGCAACCCACCGGCACATGGAGAGTGTAAAAGAAGCTCTGGGAGAGGGCAAAAAAATAGTTTTTCCCTTGTAATCGGTTTAAACCCTATTTAAAATTTCAGCCGCTTTTTCCAGCGTATTATCATTTTTGGCAAAACAAAATCTTAAGACACGGTAGTCATTGTTCTGATTGTAAAAAACAGATGGCGGGATGGAAGCCACCTTATTTTCCATGGTCAAACGTCTGGCAAAATCCACATCCGGTTCATCCGAGATTGCAGAATAGTCCAGCATTTGAAAGTATGTTCCGTGACAAGGCAGGGGCTTGAATCGAGATGTTTTAATCAATGATAAAAACAAATCACGTTTTTTTTGATAAAAGGTAGAAAGGCCCAGATATTCACTCTTAACGTTTAAATACTCCGCCAAGGCATACTGTATGGGGGTGATTCCGGAAAATGTCAGGTATTGATGAATTTTTTGAAGTTCGATGGATAAAGGTTCGGGGGCAATACAGTATCCTGTTTTCCAGCCGGTGGTGTGATAGGTTTTACCAAAGGAACTCACCACAAAACTTCTTTGCGCCAATTCAGGATATCTTAACATGCTCTCATGAATCTGACCGTCAAAAACGATGTGTTCATAGACCTCATCACTGAGAATAAATACATTGTGTTCTGCAACAATCTCTTTCAGTGCAGAAATATCTTGTTGGGTTAGAATGGCTCCTGAAGGGTTATGCGGGAAGTTCAGAATTATCAGGCGGGTTTTATCGGTAATCGTTTTTTTAACCTGGTTCCAATCAATTGAATAGTCCGGGAATTTAAGTGGTAAATAAACCGGAATTCCACCGCTTAAAACAATCGCCGGCATATAAGAATCATACGCCGGTTCAAAAAGAATGACCTCATCGCCCCTGTTTACGGTTGCAGTGATAACTGCATAAAGCGCTTCTGTGGCCCCTGCTGTGACGGTAATTTCAGTGTCCGGGTTAACTTCAGCCTGATAGAGCTCCATTGTTTTGATGGCTATTTGCTGTCTGAGCTCAAGAACCCCCTGGGTGGGTGCATATTGATTGCACGAAGATCGCAGATATTTTTCAACCAGCGAAATCAAATTGGGGTTCGCATCAAACTCAGGAAAGCCCTGTGATAGATTAATCGCTCCATAGTCATTAGCCAGTTTTGACATAACGGAAAAAATAGTCATGCCAACATCTGGGAGCTTGGATTCTAATTTCATCGTAACAAATTCACCTTTTCTAATAAAATTAATTAATTGATATAAAAATTTGCAAGTGCTCAATAACCTGGGGTGATAAAGCCTGCTTACCCCTTGAACGCCGGGTGCTATTCAAAAGGATTCCATGAATGCCCGGACTTATTGAGAATTTACAAAAATTTTTGTTAATTCTTCTAATCTTTATCATTGTAACACACATGACAGAATATCTGCCGGGAACATCATAAAAATTTCAAAAGGATTGACCCGGACAGCCTTCAGTGGTTGAATGACATCCATGCATGGAGACGTTGCTTCATGCGTGCATAAAAAAACACCATACTGGAGCCCACAATGTCCGAATCCATACCCAAAATACTGGAAGAACAACTCAAACATTACCTTGGCGAAGTAGTTCCACCCCAAGCCAGCCACGACATTCACGCAGCTTTGCAACTGTCCGAAGTACTTGAAGCCAAAGGGTTTTCCTTTCAGCTGAAAGACCTTTGTCCCAAGAGCCTGAACGAAAGCCAGTGGCGAGCAATCTTTATCAAAGATGGCCAGGAATTTTCAGCAAACAATGAACAAGCCGCTGTGGCGATCTGCACGGCAGCCGTCGGAGCGCTGAGCTGCAAGTAGTGCAAATACTGTCAGGGGGGATACTTATAAAAGTCAGGCGATTTCCAGGGAAGGCAGGATCAATTGCCTGCCTTCAATAAGAATCTTCCCCGCTTCTTTAAGTGCCTGAATGTCTTCCAGAACAAAAGTCTTGAATATCCAGAGATTGCCGATGCAAATTTCTGACCGTTCCATCTCATTGCCTGCAATCTGTTTACCTAAACAAGTCATTGCATGCCTTTAAGGGTTATGGGTATAGGCTCTTGTTGGATTTCGGGGTCTTATTTTTGTGCATACGACTGTCTACACCCCCTGAGCCAAACACTCCAGGGGTGTTGATCTTATATTGTGTTAATGCTGGGAGATGCACCATCAAATATTTCCATCCCTGTAATCCGGTCCATTTTTTAACCAGGTAGCCAGTACCATGCCAAGCATAGCCAAGCATTCCATATCCAGATAGGCATCGGCATGCGTCTCAAACAGAATGGAACATTCTGCCGGGAACTCTTCATCCTGATCGTTGAATACCATTAACAAATTCACTTTGGGAAGTGCCGGAAACTTGATGGCCAGATCACAACTGAATGGAGCCTCTCCCGGCTGACCTCCCAGGGCCATGCATGCCCGTTTAAGGTCATCCAGCTTTCCGCTAAAAGCCTTACTGATGGGCCGTTCTGCTGTATTTCTGAAACCTTGCGCATAGGGAGCTGCATCCGGAAAGCTGTGGTACCTGACCAACTCGTCGGCGACAGGTGGCTCCTGCTTGGGGCATAAAAGCAAATACTTAAATAGAATAACGCTAACCGCGTGAATAGGTCGTTTCCCTTCTGCGTCCATGACTCCCATACCTGAGACGCGATACGGTTTACCGTAAAAAGGAATAATGGCCTCATTCCCGTCAACGTTAATGCTCAGGCGGTTGGCTATAAGTTTCGGGTCGATGGCTGAAATATCGGCAAGGTATTGCTTGTAAATTTCATCGAAAACCGGTGCTTGTTTCATCATAACTCCTTGTCTGTTTTTATATCTGATTTTCAGGTTTAAACCCAAATATCATTATTTCAAAAAATTATCCATGAGGCAGCTCCAAATACATTTATGCTCAAAAAGAGGGGACAATCCCTGGATATTTCAAATTCTCGGAGCGGAACCCAGGTTTTAGTCAATGCCAGTCAATACAAGGGTTATTTTCACCAGCAAGCCACTGTGACCGATTTTTTTACCAAATAGTAAAAAAACTTAATTTAACTGGCAGGTAATGGGAGGATCTGGCTTAACGGATGTCCAATCACCCCACAGTTAAACCGACAACCGGCTACATCAAAGAAAAGGATGAGATTTATTATGGACGTGCAATATGGAAAATAAATGTATAAAAAAAGGAATGAGCCATCTAACAAAAGACGCAATGAAACTTGGGCAACTGCCTGCACGGTGATTGTTTCCCGGGAGATTCAGGTTCAATGGCAACAATGTTCACAGCTCCTTTTCACATAATACAAAAAATCCTGAGGCTATTTTTTATTTTTTCGGTTTTATCCAAAAAAACCAAAAGAATTTGTCCTTGCAATAAAGCTCCCAATAGGTTTAGAATTACGCTTACCATAACCCAAAAATCGTAATTTGAAAATTTTCCCTGCTGACTTTCAAACGAATAAGAATGCTTGAGAAAAGGACAGGACAAAGCCCCTTGAACAAATCTTCCGATGATACAACAAACAAGAATGCATATAGCAACAACTGCCGTTGTCTTTTGGAAAACATCCCCGAGGACCTTCTATTCAGCCTGCTGGACAATGCCTATGAAAGCCTTATTCTTGTGGACGCGCAGGGAATTGTCCGTTTCATGAGTCAATCCAATGAAGGCTATTCCGACATATCCGTAAAAAACTCCCTGGGACGACATATTCAAGAAATCAGGCCGGACACCAAGATGACAAGGGTTCTCGAGACAGGCAGAGCCGAAATCGGCAGGAGCATGGTCTTAAACAGGAATAATCGAATAGTTGCACGAATTCCTCTATTTAAAGACAATCGCCTCATAGGTGCCATGGGCAAAATGATGTTCACCAGCCCAGACAAATTAAAGCAGCTCTATGAGCGTATTGATTGCCTGAAAAACCAGATTGATTATTATAAGGATGTGCTGCATCAGTCATATGCCACCCAGTATACGTTTGATAACATCATTGGAAACTCCGAGGCCATCCTCAAATGCAAGGCATTGGCGAATAAAGCCGCGCAATCCGACGCTTCCGTTTTAATAACTGGAGAATCCGGAACGGGGAAGGAACTTTTTGCCCACGCTATTCACCAGATCAGTCAGCGCAGTAAATCCAATTTTGTCCGGGTAAATTGCGCGTCCATCCCCAGTGAATTAATAGAATCAGAACTGTTCGGATATGAAGCAGGCGCCTTTACCGGTGCCAATAAAAAGGGAAAAGCCGGAAAATTTGAACTGGCCAATCATGGAACCATTTTTCTGGATGAAATCGGTGATATGCCCCCCCTGCTTCAGGTGAAGCTCATGCGGGTACTTCAGGAAAAAGAGGTGGAAAGGCTGGGCGGAAAACCCAAAAAGATTGATTTTCGGGTCATCAGCGCCACCAACTGTGATCTGAACAAAATGGTAAGCGACAAAACCTTCCGTCTGGATCTTTACTACAGATTAAATGTGTTTGTCATTACCCTGCCGTCTTTAAGGGATATCAAAGAAGATATTCCTGAAATATTCAACCATTTTCTGGATAAACTCAGCAAAGGGAACAGAAGACAGGTACCCACTGTATCCCCGGAAGCCATGGCCGCACTCCAGAACTACTCCTGGCCCGGCAATCTCAGAGAGTTAAGAAACATTGCCGATCGTTCCATTATCCTTTGCAATGATAACGCAATTGAGATCAAGGACCTGCCCATCTCCCTGCAAGAAAAAGCAGATACCTGCCAGCCCATGGAAGAGATGGGGGATTCGTTAAAAAGCATCATGGAAAGCACAGAAAAAAAAGCCATTCTAAATGCCCTTAAAAGAGCTGATAACAACCGCGAAAAAGCATCTGCCCTTCTAAAAATCCATCGTACCGGTCTTTATCAGAAAATGAAAAAATATAATATCTCCTGAGCCCCTCCGTAACCATCTGCTACGGTATTTCGGTTGGTTCACAAAAAACATCAAGGAATTGAGTGAGGAACCCAAGAAATATAACACAAAGCCCTCACTGAGTTCCTCACACTAAAATGGGTGAAAGCCTTACAAACAAATTATACTTTCTCAAACTTGCCTTTTTTCATGTCTTCTTCTGCCTTGGCTTTGGCCTTATAATGAATCTTTTTTCCTGTGGCTGTAAGATCAATTGCTTCTGTAAATTTATAATACTTAGGCCTTTTATATCGTGCCAGCATGGGATGTTGTCGGCAAAATTCATCAAGTTCACTCACGGTTAAAGAGGCATCTTTCCTGATAACATATGCCACGACCACCTGCCCCCATTTTTTATCAGGGACACCTGTTACCACACATTCTTCTACCTTATAATATTCATTGATGGCTTCTTCCACCTGTGCGGGCTGTATGTTTTCTCCACCGGAAATAAGCATATCGTCTTTCCTTCCCACAATTGTTACAAATTCTTCTTCATTCCAGGTCGCCAGATCTCCGATATATACCCAGCCTTTATAAAATTTCTTTTCCGCTTCTTCCGGCTTGTTAAGATAATCATAGGAACATTTCCCGGGAGCCTTTATTATGACCTCTCCCACGGTTTCATTATCTTTGGCCACAACGTCAGACGGCTCAGCAAACCGATCAGGATAAAGTTTTACAACCGCCATATCATCATCCGTGCATGATTTGCCTGCGGTACCCGCCATCCTGGGAAGATCATGGGGCCTTAAAAAGGTATTCCAGAAAGCTTCTGTGGACCCATAACCGTTAAAAATATTCGGGGTTAAAATTTTCTGGAACTCAATGCAGGCATTTCTTTCAAGCGGGGCTCCCATGGTGACAATCCCTTTCAGCTTACTAAGATCCCTGGTTTCTCGAAGCTGTTCGTCATGAATAGCCTTAAGGGTCACCGGGGCACCGATGAGAAAAGTCACGCCATATTTTTCAACATGGGATAAAACCACTCGGGGATCAAAGTTTCTCAATACAACGATCTCGCCACCGGCATAGAGCGTGGGATTGGGTCCCCCGGAATACAATCCGCCACGGTGAAACCACGGCGTCATATTCATTGTTTTATCCATGGATGAAAGTGGAAAATGCATCAGTACATCATGGGCACTCATTATCTCACAAACATTGTTTAAGGGCACGCCTTTGGGCATTCCCGTGGTGCCAGACGTATACAATCGAGTGGTTTCATCATAGATATGTGTCGGTCTTTCTATGGACGGATCATCATCAGAGGCATCTCTTACATATTCATCATAGGAAATTGAACCTGCAAAGGGTTTTTCTTTCCCTGACACATCAATCATCACAACTTTTTCAGGTTTATGACTGGCTGTATTTAAAGCCTTTTCACACATCTCTTTTACTTCGGAATCATAAAAAAAAATCTTGGGTTTACTATCATCAATGGTATATGCCGTCTCACCATAAGAAAGTCGAAAGTTAATGGGACAGTTGACGGCCCCTATTTTTTGGGGGGCAAGATAGAGAAAGGCAAATTCTGCGCAATTTAACAATTGGTACATTACAACATCCTGCTTCCGAACCCCATCGGCAATCATGGCATTGGCAAGCCTGTTGCTCTCCTGATTCAGTTGAGGATAAGTCCAGCTTTTTCCCCTTTCAGGACAGGTGATGGCTGTCCTGTTGCTATGACGATGAACATTTCTCAAAAAACCATTAATATAGGTAAACTCATTCTCAAAGACATCTATAAACATCTCACTGTTGTAGGTAAATTTTTTCATCTTTTTTTGTCTCCATTTTAAGAACCCCTCAGTCATAAGTTCTCTGAACTGCCACCACATAATGGTCTATTTTCAACATCATATGAAGTATAAGAATGGGAACTTACGACTATTGAGTATGGGAGTATGTCAAAATAATTTTTGCCTACCGCATCAGCCTGCCATGGTCAACCCGCCACTGACACTTATGACCTGACCGGTGATAAAATCAGCTTCCTTTGAGGCTAAGAAGGTTACGGCATATGCAATGTCTTCAGGAACGCCCATTCGTTTCAGAGGGATTATCCTTTCCATGCCGGAAAGCACCTTATTATTGAACTCACTGTCATCCTTCATTTCTTTTACCAATGGAGTATTGGTGGGACCTGGACAGACCACATTTACATTTATTTTGGTTTTAGCAAGTTCCCTTGCCATTGCTTTGGAAAAAGCGATTACCGCACCTTTGGTGCCTGAATAGACCGCTTCTCCACTGCTGCCCACCCGTCCGGCATCCGAGGCGATACTGATGATTTTGCCATAATTATTGTTTTTCATCTCTTCCATGGCACAGAACACGCAATTGAGTGTTCCTTTGTAGTTGATATCAATGATCTTATTCCATAGTTCCGGGTCTGTCTTATGAAAGGGAATCATTCTATCCCAGCCAGCATTGTTCACAAGAATATCAACACTGCCGAAGTGTTCTTTTGCTCTTGCCACCATGGCCTTGACTTCATCAAAATTGCATATATCGGTTTTGATGGCCATGGCTTTACCACCATTGCTTTCTATCTCAGCAGCAGTTTTTTCCGCCTCTTCCTTTAAAAGATCCGCTATCACAATTCGGGCTCCCTGTTTCGCCATGACAGTGGCGATCCCCTTACCGATTCCCCTTGATCCTCCAGTAATAATTACAACTTTTCCTGTTAATTCATACATTTAACGACTCCTTTTAATCAATCCATTAATTGTTGGCAGGACACCTTAATCACCGGTTAAGGCATTTTATTAAGGTCTTTTTTTAACTGACGACAAAATTTAGAGACAGCGAATGGGGTGTTATTTATATGGCAAATATTCTTTACCGAAAACTTCTCTTGAAATGACCATTTTTGATACTTGGGCAGTTCCATCAGCTATTTCGATGGCCATGACATCCCTCAATCTTTGTTCCAGGGGCAAATCTTCCGTGTATCCGTAATGACCATGCAACAGAAGACAGTCATGAATGGCATTCACCGAAAATTTGGGGGCCATCCATTTAACCATTGCCGCTTCTTTGGTGTGGGTTTTTTTATTGTCTCTCAACCACAGAGATTTGTAACAAAGCAATCTTACGGATTCAATAATGCTGAGATGTTCGACGATGGGAAAAGAAACCCCTTCATATTTGGCCAGAGGTTTATTAAAGCTATGTCTTTCTTTGGTATAGGCAATGGTTTCCTTAAGCGATATTTCCGCAGCCCCAATACAAAGCAAGGCAAGATAGACACGGCTAACATCAAATGATTTCATTCCGATCTTAAACCCTTCACCTTCATTTCCTATGAGATATTTCGCCGGAATCTTCACATCATCCATAAAAATGGAGCCTCTTACCAATGCTTTCCCGCCCATATCATCAAAGGACTGCCGGGAAATACCTGGTAAATCATTGGGTACTACAAAAGCACTAACCCCCCGGGGGCCATTGTCGGGATCTGTCTTGGCAAAAACCACTGTCACATCAGCTGCCATGATGGATGTAATCCCTGATTTTTCTCCATTTAATATATAATAATCACCTTTCTTTACCGCCTGGGAGGCCATGGCTGCGGCATCTGTGCCGCAATGGGGTTCCGTCAGAGCAAAAGCAGGTACCATATCCCCTGCGATAATGGGACGCAAGAATTCTGATTTCATTGCCTCCGTACCATGCTGCATCATACAGCAACATAACTCTGTTGCTGCAAATGCCGCAGAAGCCAGATTCGGATCACCTTTTGCTAACTCTTCGGTGGCTATCCCCTGGGTCACACAGTCCGCCCCCAGACCTCCGTCTTTCACGGGTACATTCATCCCCAGCAGTCCTAGATCACCGATTTTCTTCCAGATTTCCATAGGAAAAGTTTTTTCTCGGTCCCATTTGGAATATTGGGGTAAAAGTTCTTTCTGGGCAAAACGCCTCACGGCATCGGTTATTTGTTTTTGTTCTTTGTTAAATCCAAATTCCATTTAAAACACCTCCGGCATAAAATGTGAGCACAACAATAGAGTTTTATCGTAATTTCGCTGATTTTGAAGCGTTGATTGTTAAATTGGAGAACAAGCTGCCCGGCTTGCTTGCTCCAACAGGTTTTTCAGCAGGCTGTGATGTGCGACAAACACATTCTCAACTCAGTATTCAGGGCAGCTGTGCAGACATGAAATTTATCTGAATTTTGAAAAATCAGGTTTTCTTTTTTCTTTAAAGGCATTATTACCTTCGGCGGACTCCTCCGTTCCGTAAAACATGCTCAACCCCCCTACACCAAGGTTGGTGATACCTGCTATTCCATCAAATTCGGCATGGAACGCATATTTGAGCATTTTAAGGGCAGTCGGACTCTTTTCCAGGAGCTCTGCACACCATTTATCTACTTCACTATCCAGTTGATCGTGGGGGACTACAATATTGACCAGACCCATCTCCAGGGCTTCAACAGCGGAATATATGTGGCACATATACCAGATTTCCTTTGCTTTTTTTATACCAACGGCTCGAACGAGATCTCCGGTGCCGAATCCCGGATCAAAGCTGCCGACCTTCGGACCGGCCTGGCCGAATTTTGCCCTTTCAGAGGCGATGGAAAAATCACAAACCACATGAAAAACATGGCCGCCACCGATGGCATAACCGTTGACCCTGGCAATTACCGGTTTGGGTATGGACCGAATCAAGTGGGTCACCTGCTGCCAGCCGACTTCCAGGGGCAAGGCTGCAATTGTTCCGGCATATCCGCCCATATCTCTGATGGATTGATCCCCCCCGGTGCAAAATGCCTTGTCTCCGGCACCCGTGAACACAACCACGCCAACGGATTTATCAACCCATGCATCTGTAAGTACCTGGGTCAGTTCATAAACGGTCTGGGGTGCACAGGCGTTGTATTTATCCGGCCTGTTAATGATAATTTTTGCAATGCCTTCTGATTTTTCGTATATAATGTCCTCAAAATTCATTTTCTTCTCCTTTAATTTATCTGTTAAGCTGACGAAGAATATTTTGACCCAATGCGCGACACATCATGATAGTCAAAGGGTCATCCATAACTCCTTTTTTCCAT
This sequence comes from Desulfocicer niacini, assembly GCF_054657595.1. Lineage (NCBI taxonomy): Bacteria > Pseudomonadati > Thermodesulfobacteriota > Desulfobacteria > Desulfobacterales > Desulfobacteraceae > Desulfocicer > Desulfocicer niacini. Next base: position 65,523 of record NZ_BAAHYK010000018.1, on the reverse strand, counting down.
AAAATTTTTTCATCTTTCATGTCGTCAAACAGGGTTCCAATAACGCCGATATTATAAATGGGAGCATCCACAATTCTGGAGTCAACCACATGGACACCATGGTGTTGGAGAAAACGTTCAAGAATCATCTGGGTCATTTCCTGTCCGCCGTTTCGCAATCCGGCATGGGTAAGAACACCCCCGACTTTGCCATCAAGCAGGTTTTTGCACATATGCATCCAACGCGTGCGATCAATAAATATCTTCATAAGGCTGGTTACATTTGCAAAATATACAGGAGAACCAAGCACAATGGCATCGGCCTTCAGCATTTTTTCGGCAATCATTGCCATGTCATCGTTGAGAACACTGCATTCAGGGGTTTGAAGGCATTTATTGCATGCCCGACAAAGTTCAATTTTATGATTTGCAAGCTCCAAAAGTTCGGTATGCCCCCCCTTGTCTTTGATTTCATTCAGGACAAGGTTTAACATTAAAGCGGTATTCTTACCTGGACGATGACTGGAATTAATAGCAAGTATATTCATATTCTGATTCCTGTTTTTTCGTTATATCTTAGACATGTACTTGTTTCAGGACGGGGTTGATCATAAGATGGACCACAATTCTCAACTGACGGAACAAGCCTGAACTCACCCCAAAGTGGCTGAGATTGTAACCAAGCCCTTCACGACGATTCAAATGCCAGACTGGGTGCTGGGGTGCGTAATACAATCTTCTATGTCTTTGTGAACCGGGCAAGGGAAAAATATGCTTCACCCGGGGCGGTATTTAGTAAAACATCCAAATAAAAAACAGCAAATAATTGTGATTCATTTAATCTGAAAATATTTTGATTTTGACAAATCGTCAACCATGGTTGATTGACTATTGATTGACCATATATTATAGTCAATACGTGTTTTCTGGGGCGCAATCACAGCATCTTCCCTGAAGCCACCCCATTACGATATAGAGGAGTGAGCTATGAATTCAAAAAGTTATTCCTTTTTTAAAGAACTGGTGGAAAGCACCCATAATGATGACGCGGAACGTCTATTGCGTAAAAAGGAAGAAATGTGGAACAAGCTATTCAGTGCCAGTCCCACATGGATAATATTGGTGACTTTAAGGGAAGGTGCATTCCTTGATTTCAACAATGCCTTTTGCAGCGATACCGGATATTATAAAGAAGAGGTCCTTGGAAGGACTTCCAATGAAATCGGAATATGGTCTGATCCGGAAGGTCGAAGCCGTGCGTTGTCATTGATAAAGGAAAAAGGGGGATTGGATAAATTACCCATAAAGCTGAGAATGAAAAATGGTGAGGTTCGTAATTTCTTATGGTCCAATTCCATCATCGACGTGGAAAATCAAAAATGTCTTATTAATGTTTTAGTTGATGTAACCACCCTGAAAAGAACAGAAACGCAATTGGCTGACGCCAATAAAGAACTGGAAAAACGCTCTGCCAAATTATTGGAGTTGAACACCGCTTTGAAAGTTCTTTTAAATCAGAGGGCTGAAGATAAAAAAGAACTGGAGTCGAAAGTCTGGCACAACATAAAAAACATGATACAACCTCACCTGAACAATCTAATAATGACCCGCCTGAGCCCCACTCAGCATGCACATCTGGATGTAATCATGGATCGTCTGGATGAAATTGCTTCAGACATAGGTGAAAGGCTGGGAAATGATGTCTATGGTCTAAGTGCCCGTGAAATGGAAGTAGCAGGACATATTATTGCGGGAAAGACGAATAAAGACATTGCAAAGATTCTTCATATATCGGTACACTCTGTTGAATCACATCGTTTTTCAATACGAAAAAAACTAAGTCTGACAGGAAGTCGAGCCAATCTAAGAACCCACCTTTTAAACCTGTCCAAACATGTATGTTGATAACAGATATGCAGGTAAATATTCGGTGAGCTCCCCATCATCACCCGTTTTGGTCTGCTCATATAGCACATCAGGATCCGACGCAGCCACAAACAGCCGAATATGGGCACTGCCCAAACATTTACATATGCAAGTTCTGATTTTATTCTTTTCCAGACGTTTGTGCCAGAGACAAGATCCTTTGCGGTCCCAGTAAAAAAATTGGGGGGAATTATCAGAAGATGGGCCACCCGTCACAATTATTTAAAGGGCAACTGCAATGTACGGCACATCTTTTTCAGGATTTACAACGAAAAACAGAACTGCAGCACCCACGGTTATAAAAATTGCGCAAGTCAAAAAACTGTCGTAACCGCCCGCATCAATGATCCATCCCCCGGCAAAAGGCCCCATAAAACTGCCGAAATGAATGGAAAGCATCATCATATTAGAATTATATCCACGGTATTGCGGTTGACTCACAAGGTACATCAAGGAGTTGAGGGGGGGAACGCATAGCCCCATACCCATTCCAAAGACAACTGCAATGGGAAGTATCCATGCCGGATCCCGAACCAGCAGCAGTAGTCCAAATCCCGCTCCGGTACCCAGCAACGCGATGATAATCAAGGCAAGTTTTGAAACCGTGTCAAAAATACGTCCGCCGACAAGACGAATGGTAATCATAACGCCCATTTGAGTGCTAAAAAACAATCCCGTATTTTGAATTCCCCGTTGCACGGCAAACCCTTCAAACAGATAAAAAAGGGCTGTAAAAATTGTGAAATAGATGGCATTGACAATGAGGATGGATATCACAGGTTTGCGCATGAGGTTCCGCCTTCTTGCGCCGTTGTCCAATGAAGACTGTTGGCCCGCTTTATCCACACCCGTATCCGGGTCCGACATCTGGGGTCTTATCCGATTACGGATGTTGGAGATAATTTTAATGGCAGGCAGCAGCAACAGTGCTGTGCCCAGGTAAACGAACGTGGGCTTCTCCACATAAGGATGGATCATCTCCGATACTGCCGGCATAATGGAATACGGCAACAACAGCGCCACCGAATAGAGGCTGAAAGCCATACCGATTTTGTGGGACGGAATGATGGCAATCAACATAACCATGGTCGATGCCATCACCAAAAACACCCCGGCACCATTGGCAATGCGCACAAGCGCCAACAACCAGAAATTTTCTACAAACAGATAAGCGAACCCGCAACAGACCACCAGCAAAATGCCGGAGAACACACAGAAAATGGCATTATTGATCGTGATATGCTTACTTGCAAACAAATAAAGGGACATTGCCGTAAGGGAGTAGATGCCAATTAAAAACCCCGACTGCTTACCCAAAAAGCCGAGATGTTGCAGATATAAATGAAAATTATAAAAAGCCGCCACATTGCACAGCGCCAGAAAAGTAATCATGCAGAGGGACAGAAATTCAAAATTGAAAAGAGTCTTTTTTACCATGGGTGGAACCTACTCCATTCTAATTTCAAAATCAATAATCCTCTGCTTTTGAAGACCGATTCTGCAATTTACCCCGGGCCTCAATGGACTCCGGCGTCAGCAATAGTTCACTAAAACAGGTAAATTCCAATGTCATTCGTTGGGCAAGAGCCTGTTCATAGTCCTGTTTTAAAAGTTGCTTTACCAGCAAAAGTGCCCGTTGGGGCTGTTTGGCCAAATATTCTGCCTTTTCAACCGCATAATTGAAAAGTTCTTGTGATGGTACAACTCCATTGACGAGCCCCAGTTCCATGGCCGTTGATGTTTCAAAAAAATCACCCAGCATCAGGGCTTCAGCGGCCTTTTTATATCCGGCAGCTACGGGCAGCAAAAGGGTTGAACCGGCTTCCGGACAAACCCCGAGATTAACAAAAGGCATACGAAAACGGGTGTCAAAGGCAGCATAGGCCAAATCACAATGCAGCAGTAAGGTTACCCCCACCCCCACAGCAAGACCGGAGACGGCGGCAACAACTGGCTTTTTAAAAGATTGAAGCGTCATCAAAAAGATTGCACCGTGTGATGGTTTATCCGGATTACGATTATCAAACTCTTTTAAATCGTTACCTGCAGAAAATGCATCCCTGGTACCATGCAACAAAACCGTTTTAACATCGACACTGTCCTTGGCACGTCTCAATGCCATACTCATAGCATCATACATATCGCCCGTTAAAGCATTTCTTTTTTCAGGACGATTAATTCCTATTCTCATCACCTTATTTTGAATAACAATATCAATATTCCTGTTCTCAATCATTCGATAAATTTCCCATGTTTCTGCCACTTTTATCAACCCGTTACATGAGCCTTTTAATTCACCATTTTACCGGGAAGCCACAGCGCAATTTCAGGAAAAACGATAACGAGGATAAGCCCAATGGCCTGCAGTAAACAAAAGGGTAAAACGGAACGATACAGATCGTTCATGGTAATATGGGGCGGAGCCACTCCTTTTAATATAAAAAGATTAAAACCGAATGGAGGCGTGAGATATCCCATGGTCATGTTGATGACAAATAAAACGCCAAACCATAACAGGTCAAATCCCAATGCATTGACAATGGGAATAAGAATAGGACCAAGCAGGGTGATTATGGCGGCAGGTTCCAGAATCATTCCACAGAAAAAGAAGAGGAATTGGATAAAAATTAATATCCACCACCTGGAAACGCCTAAATTCAACATCATTTCCTGAACCAGCTCCTGAACCCCGATAAATGCCAGATAATGTGTAAAACATGCAGCACCGATGATGATCCACATGACCATGGCATTTACTTTAACGGTACTCAAAAGCGCCGAAGTAAGATTCGCAAGGTTAAAACGTTTGTATATAACCATGCATAAAAGCGCACCGAAAGCACCTATACCGGCGGCTTCTGTGGGTGTGGCAACCCCCTGATAAATACTTCCCAGTACAAAAAGTACCAGGAGAATCGGAAGGATAATTCCCTTTAATGATAACATTTTTTCCACAAAGGTATATCTTTCAGGAACAGAAGGTCCCATTTCGGGATTCAGGAGGCATCTAATAGCTATATATCCAATAAATAAAATACTGAGCACTAAACCGGGCATGATACCGGCCATGAAAAGCTTACCCACGGATACATCGGCAATGCCTGCATATATAATCATAATAATACTTGGAGGAATTAGAATCCCCAAGGCTCCTCCCGCCATGATTGATCCAAGGACCAAACTTTTATCATATCCACGTTTAAACATGGCAGGCAATGCGATTAAGCCCATTGTAACAGTGGCTACGGAACCGACACCTGACATGGCCCCGAAAATCGCACAAATAATAACGGTTCCAATGGCAAGTCCTCCCCTTAAACGTCCTGACCACATATAAATAATTTGATACAAATCATCGGCCAATCCACTACGCTCCAGAAAATTTGCCATTAATATGAAAAGGGGCACAGCGATGAGAATAAAACTGGTTGAATCGCTGTAGGTGGTACTAACTATCTGATACAATGCACCCACTCCCCAGGAGCAAATCGTTCCCAGCATGGCCACACCCGTAAGAGCAAAACCCACAGGAACCCCGATGAGAAGCAAAATAAAAAATGAAGCGCCGACAATAGTTACCGTCCAGTCCATGGCGATGTCCTTTATGAATTCTTTTCAATATTAAAGAAAAATTTACAAATACCGGAGATGGCTGCAAGCAATAACAAAACCCCTCCCAGGGGAATGCTTGACCATACCGGCCACAAAAGAAGCCCCAGTACACTTTCGGATCGATGATTATTAACAAAAGTGTTCCAAAATTCTTGCCCCCCCATCCAGATAAGAACAATACAAAGACAGATAACAACTACATATTGAACCAAATCCAAACGCTCTTGTACCTTCAAGGACAAACGGATACGAACCAGATCAATTCTTACATGGGCACCCTCCAGCAATGCATAACCGGTTGCAAGTAAAGAAATCCCGCAGAAAAGATATTGAGAAATTTCCATGGTCCAATCCAGAGGAGCTTTCAAAATGTATCTTGAGAAAACGCCAAGTACAACAATCGCCACAAGCACCAGACAAAGGAAACCCGCAAGATAACCACCGGCACTCACAATAAAATCCATAACTTTAATTGTTTTTTTCATTTAATTTCCTATGACTCGATGAGCAAACCCTCAAATTTTTTTATAGTAGTCGCTATTAAAATTTGTTCATGTTTATAAAAATGGATGAGGGACCAGTACAAGGAGAGGCCAGACTTGCGTTACTGGCATTATCCATGAAGTTTTGGGTTTGTACCGAATTTGGTCTGGATAACGCCAATAACACAAGCCTGACCCCGTTCTCGCATAATCGACCAACAAAAATTTGAATATTAGATGGAAACGACAACTCGAACAATAAAGGATACTAAAAAGAACATGTCCTTTTTAAAACAATGGATGCTTGATTTTCATTTCAGCAAAATATTTTCTTAATATTTCAATCTGCTCCGCACATAGGTCGCTTCCCTTGGAATGATCTTCATACACAGGCTTAAGGGCTGTTATCATTTTATTCACCTCTTCTGTGGGCAATTCAATGATCGTCACATTATTTTCTTTACAAAAATCAATGATTTCAGCATCATTCTTTTCCGATAAATTAGCAGAATGAATACTGGTCAGAAAGCCAGCCATGTTAACAGCATCTTTTTCCTCCGCTGACAATTTTTCCCACACCTTATTATTAAATAATATTTCCACCATTCCCGGAGAATGGAGCGTGGGAGAGCTTACATAGGAAACAACTTCATAGAATTTATAATCCCTGAGGGTGTACCATGGATAATCCGTGCCATCTGCCACTCCTCTTTGCAGTGCAGTATACTGTTCCGCACCGGACAATGATACGGATGATCCTCCCAATTCCTTTACTATTTTTCCTTCCATTCCCACGGCTCGGATCTTTTTCCCCTTTAAATCTTCCATACTGTTAATGGGAAAATTGGTCATCAGACCCATTTTTGCCACGGAAATGGGTGCCACATAATAACACCCCTGTTTGGCAGTGGCCCGTCGCATAACATCCAGATACCCGTAATTATAATAAATATCCATGGCTTCAGAAACATTTTTCCAGCTGAACGGAAGCCATTCACCATTCACTTCAGGAATAACACCAGCATAGTAAAGCATTGAACCGATATAACCATCTATCATGTTCCGCTGCATTGCAGTGAGTCCTTCTTTTGCTTTAACAAGCTGGCCGGGATAGAATATTTTAATGGAAAGTTCTCCCTTTGTTAATTCTTTCACTTTGTCAGCAAAAAACAGGCTATTGGCTGCAACACTGCTTGTCTGGGGATACACCAGCTGAATCTTCAGCTCTTTTTTTGCGAAAGCCACTCCAGTCACCAGAAACATCATTGAAATAGAGACAACACAAAGTACGGTCCATCTTAAGCATTTTCGATACATAATAGACTCCTTTAATCTAATAAACCAGCACTGGCAGACCATAGCTAAAAAATGAGTCCGCCTGCAACGAATCTTGAAAATCCTTCCTCGTTTTGCCAGGACTTTCACATAAAAAGACAGTGGTTATTCCCTAATAAAAATGACACCATCATTTCTTCCTTGTCTTTGCCCATAAGAAACAAGTCCCATCTCATAGGCCTTTCGGGACAAATCCTCCCTAAAATCAGGATGTGCAATGGAAATAAGCGCCAAAGCTCTCTGGCTGTTGCTCAACCCTCTTAAATTGACCACCCCCCATTCTGTTGCCACATATTGGGTAAGGGTTCTTGGAACGGTTATATTAGAACCGGTTTCCAAAAGAGGAAGGATTCTTGATATCCCCTTGTAGGTTGAATACAAAGAAAGGACACTGACTCCCTTCTGATCCTGGGACATCATCGTACCCATTACAAAATCCAATTGACCTCCGGACCCGCTTATCTGGTAAGGCCTTCCATTGAAAACCATCTGTTCCGATGCCACCTGCCCCGTTAAATCCACATTAATGGCACTGTTCAAGGAAAACATCCTGGGTTGCTGAGCGATGATGAAAGGATGATTGGTATAATCCACGGGATACATAGCAAAGGCCGAATTATGATCTGCATAATCATAGAGTTCTCGATCCCCCAGACAAAAGGTAAACACGGTCTTGAAACGATCCTTTACCTTTTCACTGTTGGTGACCACCCCATGTTCTATCAAATCAACCATTTTAGAGGTGAGCATCTCAGTATGCAGCCCACAATTTTTTATTCCCGAAGAGGCGATGGAATCAAGAACCGCATTGGGTAATCCACCAATACCTATCTGAAGGGTGGAGCCATCCTGAATTAATCCTGCCTGTAAGATATTTTCAGCGATCATCTTATCCTCTGGTTTCGACTGAATTTCAGGCAGACAAAAGGTCTCAAATTCGTCATCCTCCACAATGTAAGCCACGGAATCAATGTGAAGGCTCTCTTCGTATCCCCCGTTAATCACCGGCATATCTTTCCTTACAACGACCACTATCTTATCGGTGACATCGGCAATGGCCATGTTATGCCCACTGGTCAGACCAAAATGAAAATATCCTTTTTCATCCATGGGAGAGGTGACAACAAAGAAAAATTTAAAATGGTGTTTTTCCCGATAAACCATGGGGGCGGTGTGCCATGTTTCCGGGGTATAAACCCCCACTCCTCTTTGTTTTGAAAGAGAACGTACGGGCCCCAGTAAAAAACCGCTGACCCACTGAAAAACGCTTCCCTCGGGATCTGCCTCACAGATCTTATATTTTATGGTATCCAGATAGCTGTTGACCTTAATATCTTCCAGTTCCCCCACGCGTTGGGCAAGGTACTTATCCACCACGGCAGCGATATTTGCGGAACCGCCCAGGTGAATGTGATCCCCCGATTTCACCATGCCGGCCGCTTCTTTTGCTGAAATCAGCTTATTTTTATATTCACTTAATCGATTTTTTTTCATTCTTATGCATTCCTAAGGGATTTTATATAAAAGTCCTTATGTTTAGCGGTTCCCAGACTTTCATGCTTTGTTGTGTCAGGTGGCCTGACATGGCCGTTATTTGTTTGTGATAAAACCCGGCAAAGCGTAAATATGGGACCTGTCCAAACATTTACGTTACCCACCTGAATATTTAAGGCAAACCCTCACCGACCTTTGAATACAGGAGAGCGTTTTTCCATAAACGCCTTAAACCCCTCATTTCGATCTTCGGTCTCCCTGACGATGGCACTGCCCTGCCCCTCAACTTCCAGGCCCTTTTCAATACCTTCATAAAGACCTGCAGAAAAAGCATCCAAAACGCATTGCACGGCTATGGGAGGACGAGCCGCAAGTTTTTCTGCAAAAGCAAAGGCATCTTTCATAAGCGAATCCGGAAGTGATTTTTGATTAATCAACCCTATTTCCAGTGCCTTGGAGGCATTGATTCGCTTGCTGAAAAGAATCATGTCCAGGGCACGGGATCGCCCCACAAGACGGGTCAGACGCTGGGTTCCACCCCATCCCGGAATAATGCCCAGATTTAGCTCTGTGAGACCCAGCACCGTTTTGGGATTGTCCACCATGATTCTGAAATGACACGACATGGCAAGTTCCAGCCCACCGCCCAGTGCATGGCCATTGATAAGGGCAATGGTGGGCTTTGACAACCGATCAATCTTACGCCACAACGCACGTCCCTTGGGGCTGATGATGTCCGCATTGGCGGCATCACTGACGTCAAACCCTGCAGAAAAACATTTCTCGCCACTGCCGGTTATAATGATCACCCGAACATCCCTGTCCGTACTTACCTTCTCAATACAGTCTTCAAAGTCTTCCATGGTGGCAAGATTCCAGGTATTGGCAGGCGGATGATTAATGGTGATAACGGCAATGTGACCCTTCAGTTCGTAAGTCAGATTATTATATGAAACCACTTTGATATCTCCTCCTATTTATTTTTTTCCGGTCAGGGTATCTGCGATGACATCCTTTTGCAGATGCCCATTGCCCTCCAGGATTTCAAACATCTTCGCGTCTCTATAAAATCCTTCCACCTCGTACTCATCAACATAACCATATCCGCCCAAAAGCTGGATGGCATGATCCGTTATTTTCATGGCCGTCTGGGTGGCGACAAGCTTGGCCATGGTACAAAATTTTGTAGCACCCCTGGCTTTTTCACAGGCCAGAACACCCTGAAAAACCATCAACCTTGCCATTTCAATGGCCGTTATCATTTCTGCAAGCTTATGCCGGGTAATCTGGAAATCGATGAGCTTTTGACCGAATTGTTCCCGTTGTTTTACGTACTCAAAGGCCCGGTCAAAGGCTCCCTGGGCAGTACCCACCGCCAGAGAAGCCACAAGCAGGCGACTATGATTAAAAAATTCAACAACCTGAGAAAGCCCCTGGTTTTCCCCACCAATGAGATTTTCCAACGGGACGCGAACATTATTAAAATCAACATGGTTCAAATATAAAAGTCTGCTCCCCAATCGATTCCCCACATCAACGGTTGACACCCCTTCACAATGGGCTTCCACAAGTATGGTGCTCAAACTCTGCGCCGGACTTTGAACATCCGGATCTGTTTTGCATAGAACAATGTAGAAACCCGCCAATGGCCCGCCGTTGATGGCAAAGCTTTTGCTTCCATTGATCAACCAGGTATCTCCCTCTTTAACCGCCGTGGTGTTACACCCCATAAAGTCATTGCCCATGCCCGCTTCGGTAAAGGCACAGCTTGAAATCGTTTTTGCCCCGGCGATTTTGGGAAGCCAGGTCTTTTTTTGTTGCTCACTGCCATGGGCAAGTAATATATCAGCGCCATATCCGGCCAGAGCCACACAGCTACCCACCGTGGAATTAGCGGTGGTCAAACCTTCAGCAATCAGCAATTTTTCCAAAAGTCCCAATTCTTCGCCGCCGTACGCTTCGGGAAAGTCAATACCTGAAAAACCCAGTTCAGCGGCTTTCTTAAGGATCTTTTCCGGATAGGTCTTATTGTTGATCAGTTCATGGACAATCTCTTTTTTAAATTCGCCTTTTACAAAATCTTTAACTGCTTTTATGATCTGTTGTTGTTCTTTATTGAGTTCAAACTTCACCTTCGTTCTCCTAAGGGGGGATAAGGAATGCCATCAAAATCTCAACCAGGAATCGTGCTTATTTTTTTAAAAGATTTTTTGCAATTATGATCCGTTGAATTTCACTGGTACCTTCATAAATTCTATACAAACGTACATCTCTTAAAAAGATTTCCATTTGATTCATGGTCAGAGCACCGTCCATCTCAAAAAGATCAATGGCTTTTTCTGCAACGCGACTTGCCATTTCAGTACAGAATACCTTCACCATGGACGCTTCTGTGGTTACGTTCTTACCACTGTCCCTCAATGATGCCGTATGATAGAGCATCTGCCTTGCGGCATAGATTTGCGTTCCCATGTCCGCCAGATCAAATTTAACGGCCTGGAGCTTGTTTCCGGAAGTACCTTTTTTAATTTTCTTTCGGATTTCCTCCATACACAATTCCATCATCTTTTGGGAGGCCCCCAGGGCACAGGCCCCCATGGACAAACGTCCTTTGTCCAGCACCCGCATGGCGGTTTTAAACCCTTCCCCCACTTTTTCCATGCCGCCAATGACATTCTCTTTGGGGACGATACAGTCCTTGAAAATCAATTCATGGGTATGAGATCCCTTCAAGCCCATCTTTAAATCCGCAGGTCCCACGAAAAATCCCGGCATTCCCTGCTCCACAATAAATGCGGAGACGCCGCCCCGGGCCCTCTTTTTTTCATCGGTGACGGCAATGGTCGTAAACACCTGGGCCGTATCCGCATTGGTGATAAACTGTTTTGTACCATTGAGAACCCAGTGGTCCTCTTTTAAGACAGCGCTGGTGGAAATATTGGCGGCATCCGATCCAGCGTCGGGTTCCGTCAGTGCAAAGGAGGCGGTCCATTCCCCGGAGGCGATACGCGGCAGGTATTTTCGCTTTTGTTCCTCTGTGCCGTCATAAAGTATCCCCATGGACCCAATTCCGTTACTGGTACCGATGCGCGAACGATGACAGGCATTGGTCCTGGTTATCTCTTCGTATATGATGACTTCCTGAAGAGTGCTCAGCCCCAATCCGCCATATTCTCCGGGGATGGAAAGACCAAAAAGCCCCAATTGACGCATCCGATCAACCATACCTTCAGGAATTGTCGTATGCTGTTCAATCTCAAGGGAGATGGGGTCCAGTTCATTTTCAACAAAATCACGTATTTTTAATCTGAATTTTTCAAATTCTTCCGGCATCGGCCCTGGCATAAACGTCCTCTTTTTTTTTATATGAAAAAGCAGGTACTGGGTGCTGGGTATTCGCAGCAACTACTTTTTCATTATTCGTTATGGCTGGTGGTTACAGCCATGTGGGTTTATATGAAAAGGTCGCCTTCAAGTTTACTTCAGCAGAGCCCCCCCGTGGGGTAATAGGAACCGGACAATTGAGCTGTCTACAGTTCCGGTCCGGGACCATTACCCCTCGGGGGGGCGGCATAATACCATTTTCTATATTCGTTGTGTCCGATAGAACATGTGGGTTTATATAAAATACTCGGCAAATCCTATGAATATTTCAAGCTTTGTTGTGGACGGAACGGGATCAGAATAAGGCCTGCCCGTGGCAGTTATTGTCTGTTCAGATTTTCCCAGATCATTGAATACCCCTGACCTCTTCCCACACACATGGTGGTAAGACCATATTTTGCCGTGGGTTTTTCTTTGAAAAGTCTCTGCATAAATGCAATGAGCCGGGGACCGGATGAGGCAAGCGGATGTCCATAGGCAATGGCTCCCCCCCAGATATTCACCCGGGGATCATCCGCTTTCAGGCCCAGGCGATCCAGATCGTACAATGCCTGAATGGCAAAGGCTTCATTAACCTCTATGATATCCATATCGTCCATGGTAAGACCGGCCTTGTCCAGTGCTTTCAAGGTGGCTGGCACCGGAGCCGTGCCCATGATCTTGGGATCAACGCCAGCCACCGCTGTGGAGATCCATCGCATTGTGGGTGCCATACCGACTTCTTTGGCTTTTTTGCCGTTCATAAGAAGTACTGCTGCTGCGCCATCATTTAAACCCGAAGCATTACCTGCAGTGACGCGTCCATTTTCACGAAAGGGGGTCTTAAGTTTTTTCAGACTTTCCATGGTGGTTTCAGGCCGAGGGTGTTGATCTTTATCTGCGATAATCTTTGTACCATCGGCCAGCTCCACATCCATGGGAATGATCATATCCACCATTTTTCCGGCAGCTACGGCCTGTTGGGTTTTCTGCTGGGATGCCACGGCATAGGCATCGGTCATTTCTTTGGTTAATTCCGGACACAGATCATGGATATTTTCTGCGGTCATCCCCATATTAAAGGCTGATGCCCCGCCCATGGCCGCCTCTGCCCCGGGATGTGAATCACGCATGTAGCCCATGGGCAAATGCCCCATATGCTCCACACCCCCGGCCACGACACAATCGGCCATACCGCTTGCAATATAAGAAACACCGAATCCCACTGCGGTAAGTCCCCCTGCGCACATTCGATCCACTGAGCACCCGGGAACTTCCCATCCCCAGCCCGCCAGCATGGAAATCATTCTTCCAATGGTACCGCCCTGCTCTGCGATCTGATTGGTGGCCCCCCAGATAAGATCCTCCACCATCTTTGGGGAAGCCTTGGGATTTCGTTTCATCAGCCCCTGCAGCACGGCAACGGACATATCCTCGGCTCTTGTTTTCCAGAAAATCCCTTTTTCACCCGCTCGACCGAAGGCTGTACGAACCGCATCCATAACCAAAACATCACTTTCTTTAAACGCCATTGTTTTCTCCTTTAAGGCGACTACCGAACAAAATCGCCAGACTCGATGAACCGGTTGTATTCCCTGCCGGGGACAACCAATGCCGACCCCATTGCACAAGCGTTAGTAATAAACGCACCCAAACACTATTGATAATGCCCATACACAGGCCCGACCGCAGCCCCAGGCAGAGGTTCAACCGGATCATCGCGTCTAACTGTCAAATACATTTCGTTCCAGAACAGCGGCAATTCCAAGACCGCCACCGCCGCATATGGTTTCCAGCCCATATCGGGCATTTCGTCTTTTCATCTCATGAAGCAGGGTGACAAGTACCCGGGTGCCGGTGCAGGCAATGGGATGTCCCAGAGAAATCCCCGAACCGTTCACATTGATTTTTCCATACTGTTCCGGCCCCACACCCATCTCTTTCAGATCCGCAAGCACCTGGGCCGCAAAAGCTTCCTGGATTTCAATAAGGTCCATCTGGTCCAGGGTCACATCTGCTTTTTGCAAGGCTTTTTTCACAGCCGCCGGAACGGTTTTATAGGCACGTTTGGGATCTTCTCCGGCAACGGAACAACTTTTAAGGGTGGCAAAGGGTTTAATGCCCAGTTCAGCCGCTTTTTCAGCGGACGTGATCACCACGGCTGCGGCACCGTCGTTTTCCGTGGAAGAATTCCCCGCCGTACAGACACCGCCCATTACCGGTTTTAATCGCATCAATTTTTCCATGGTCGTGTCGGGTCTCGGATTTTCATCCCTGTCCACCACCAGGGGATCTGCCTTGGGCTGGGGAACAGTGACCGGCACCATTTCATCATCAAACTTACCGGCTTCCATGGCGGCACAGGCCTTTTGATGGCTTTCCATGGCCCATTGATCACAGGCCTGTCGGGAAATTGACTCTTCTTTGGCCCCGGTTTCGGCCCAGGACATCATGGAAGGAAGAATGCCGTATCGTTCTTCGGGCTGGGACATGACTCTGGCCCTCTGGATACGATCATAAAAGGGCAGGCCCCACATGGACAGGTCGCCATGTCCCCTGGGCATACCTTTTTTACCACCAATGCCCCATTTCATGCTGCCGGGAAGATAAAATTCCGCGTTACTCATGCTTTCAACACCGCCTGCCACTACGATTTCCGCCTCGTCTGATCGAATCAAAGATGCGGCAAAACGAACCACATCCAGCCCGGTACAGCATCGACGGTCCAGGGTAACTCCGGGGATCTTTTCCGGCCAACCCGCCTTTAAAAGCGCCATCCTGGCGATATTAACATATTCACCATTTTGATAAGATTGGCCCATGATGACCTCATCCACCTGTCCAGGGTCAAGATTAATTTTTCTCACAGCTTCCCCAAGTACCAGGGATGCAAGATCATAGGCTTCTACGGATTTAAGCGCCCCCATATACCTGCCCACCGGGGTTCGAACGGCACTGATAATGACTGCTTCTTTCATATCCCGTATCCTTTTACTTAGAAGGCATTGTCCTGTACCACGACGATTTCCCTGCTGTTACGCTGACAGATCTCAAGGGTGGCCAAGGTATGCGGAAGGGTTATGTCCACATAATAGGTAGCCTGGAGCACTTTCCCCCTGTAAAAATCGTTCTTTTTGCCTTTCTTTTCTGTGTAGGGATAAGCGATGAGGGCCATATCCAGCAGCACCCAGGTCATGGCAATATCCGCAAATGCGGTGAGGGCAGGATAGGTATAAGATGCCCACTGCAGGGGGTCGCTTTCTTTTCTTTTTTGAAGTTCTCCGGCGGTTTCCCACAGACTATTTGCAACCCCTTCAAGGGCCCTTACCTTATCTCCCAGCTCGGGATGTTCTCTGTTTTTATCGCAAAACCGTTTAATCTCATTTTGAAAGGCTTTAAAAGCAGCACCATTTTTATGGGTCATTTTTCGTCCCAGAAGATCCATGGACTGAATACCGTTTGTCCCCTCATACAGAGACATGATTTTGGCATCCCTTAAATATTGTTCCAGGGGAAAATCCTTGCAGAAGCCATATCCTCCCAGACATTGAATGGCGGTTTCGCATACGCGAAATCCCATGTCTGAGCAATGGGCTTTAATGATGGGCGTAAAAAAATCCACCAGATTCATATGGTGCTCTTTTTCTTCACCTTCCGGCAGTTCTGCGGCCAAATCCGCCCGCATCGCCGCCGTATAAATCATGGAGCGCATACCATCCACACAGGCCTTCATCCACAACAGATTCCGCCTAATATCGGGATGATCAATGATGAAAACATCCCCTTTTTTCCTGCCGGCAATATCCCTGCCCTGAACACGACTTTTTGTATATTCCAGGGCATTTCTGTAAGCGGTGCTGCCCAAGGTCATTCCGCTGACACCGGTGTTTATTCTAGCGGCATTCATCATCTGAAACATGTGGGCAAGACCGTTATTTTCTTTCCCGCACAGATAACCGATGCAATCATTGTTGCTGCCGAAATTCAGCACTGCCGTGGGGGACGCATGAAGCCCCAGCTTTTTCTCCACATTGCCGCAGGTAACATCATTAAATTCGCCGGGAGTTCCGTCATCGTTGAGCCTGAATTTGGGGACCACAAAAAGGCTGATGCCCTTCACACCCTGGGGGGCACCTTCGATTCTTGCCAGTACGAGATGAATGATATTATCGGTGAGGTCATGGTCTCCCCAGGAAATAAAAATCTTTGTGCCCACAAGTTTGAAATGATCTCCCTCACGCGTGGCTGTGGTACCGGTGGCTGCAAGATTGGAACCGGCATCTGCTTCCGTAAGACACATGGTGCCGGACCATGTACCATTAAACATTTTGGGGACATAAAGCTCTTTTAATTCCTCTGTCCCAAAGGACTCAATGAGATGGGCTGCCCCATGGGTGAGGCTGGGTGCCATGTTAAAGGATTGACAGGCACCATACATAAGATCGTTTATGACCACACGCATCATGGTGGGAAAGCCCTGTCCCCCGTATTTAACGTCCCTGGCAGCGGCGGTCCAGCCGTCGGCACCATATTGCTTAAATGCCTTTTTAAATTCAGGGGGACAAGTTACCTTACCTTTCTCAAATTTAACCCCCCATTTTTCGCCTATTTCGTTGAGGGGATCCAGGACACCCTTGGCAAAACTAAATGCTTCGGAAACCAGGAGATCCAGGGTTTTCTCATTAAGATCGCTGTATTTATCAAGCTCGCAAAGTTGCCCATAGTTCAATTGTTCTTTTAAAATAAAAAAGATATCTTTCTGATTAACTTTATAATGTCCCATCTATTTTGATCCCTTCCGTGTCCCGTCTTCATTATATTCATACCACCCCTTACCTGTCTTACGTCCCAGATGTCCGGCCTTTACCTTTCTTCTGAGCAGTAAGGGAGGATAAAATCGACTGTCTCCCGTCTCTTTGTAAACCGCCATCATGGCACCATAGGTTACATCAAGACCGACCATGTCTCCGGTCTCAAAAATTCCCATTTTTCGTCCGGATCCCAGGCGCAATCCCTTGTCAATGTCTTCGCAGCTTGCGATGCCCCGTTCCACCAGCTTAATGGCTTCAATGGTGGAAGGGAAATTAATGCGATTTATGACAAACCCAGCGATATCACGATTGACCATGATGGGCTCCTTGCCTATTTTCAACGCAAAGGCCCTGCCCATCTCGGCCGTTTCATCCGAGGTTTCAATGCCTTTGATAACCTCCACTGCCGGCATCATGGGAACCGGGCTGAAAAAATGTATGCCAAGGACTTTTTCCGGACGACCGGTTACGGCGGCAAGCTCACTTATGGGGATGGCAGACGTATTGCTGGCAATGATGGTATCGGCATGGCAGACGGCATCAAATTTTTTAAAAATTTCATGTTTGATTTCGATGTTTTCAAACACCACTTCAATGGCCAGATCCGCATCTGCGCCCATCTCATAATCGCCTGTGGTTTGAATCCGGTTCATGATGGTTTCTTTGTCCTCGGAAACCTTTCCCTTTTCAACAAATTTCCCCACGGACCATGCGATACTTTTCTTTGCTCTGTCCAATGCCTCCGGGGAAACATCATTCAGGATCACCTGGATACCTGCCTGGGCGCAGACCTGTGCGATGCCACTTCCCATCAATCCTGATCCCACCACCATAATCTTATGGATAGTCATATTATTCTCCTGATTTTATTTAACCCAAGGTTCAAGTTTTTGGGGGCGCAGTCCCATTTTCCCGGTTCGACGATTAATCAGGGAGGGGTCAGCCTTGCGCTATTGGCGCTTTTGTTTAATTTGACTTGAAACACAGGGCCTTGACCAAATCAAAATCATACAAACCTGACCCCGTTGGCCTCACCAACTATGACAAATAAACCTTATTGTGATCAAACCGGAAAAATGGGAATGCGCCCGTTTTTGTTGGCCGGTTTTTTTAACTTAATACAGATAGCAACTACTCTGCCAACTGAACTCACAATAGATAAAAAAACGCTTCCAACAGATATCTTGAGAACCCAAACAAGTTAAATATTAAATTATATCGAAATCTTACAAAAATATTGCGCAAACTCTCAGGGACACTTATTTTTGCATCTGAACATCTGGAATTTTTGTGATCCCTTTGTATAGAATCATCTACGCATTCGGACGATCAGTTCCATAAGTATTTAATATAAAAAGATAAAGAATAGATATGCATACAATTCTATACCTATATAGGATTATATACGGTATCTTATTAATTTGGGGCTTAATCACAACATGGGCCACTTTGGGGAAGGATCAGGCTTGCAAAATAGACAGAAAACACTTGAACATCGAGTGAATGTTATTCTCCTGTAAAATACCAGATCAAAATCATTTGCCTGAACATCATCAAAATTCCATTCGGACTTGCCCATTTCAGACTGGTCATGATATGTTTTGAAGCATTGGGAAAAACACCTATAGCGGTATAGTTCATGCTCAAGGCTAAAATTTAGAAGTGTACATACTGCAAAGTGTTACGCCACGGCATCTTTGGAGATCCCCAACACTAAAATTGAAACTTTGACAGTGCAACAGGGTAAAAAAACAGGTATCCGTCAAAAACAGTTTACACCTTCTTGCCCGCCCTTTGCAGTGGGGGGGCAAAAAAAATAGATTCGTTGTGGGCTCATATGAAGGATGCCAACAAACAGGGCAAAAAGGAATCTGCCATGAAACCTTCCAATTCTGACAACAGACGCAAATTTGACAGGGTCGAATTTTCAACCCCCATAAGAATCATAGTCGATATTGATGGAAAAGCCGTGGTGCTGTCCGGCAACTCAAAGGACTTGAGTCTGAAAGGAATCTATGTTGACACCAACCAGCGATTCGATCCGGGTACTCGCTGCTCGGTGAAAATCCATCTGACCGGAAGCAATGAAAAAATAGAATTGAAAATGCAGGCGTCAATTAGCAGGCAAACAGATAAAGGCATGGGCATTATTTTTGATTCCATGGATGTGGATACCTATGCCCACCTTAAAAACATCGTAAAGTATAATTGTACGGAAGAGTCCAGGTAAACGAGTGCTTACATAAATTTTTTTCGGGCCTGATCACTTCATTGGCTTTTCAAAAACGTATAGTATAGAAGCATACCACACCCGGCAGTTCATCCCCTGAGCTAAAAATTAAGGGGTTTTCTTCCCAACCTTAAGGATTGTTCATGCCAGTGCTGAAGAAAATGCCAGTGCATCCGAAGAAATGAATGCCTAGGCGATTAACATGAAAGGGTATGTAGCGGAATTAATTCGCTTGGTAGAAGGTCCTAAATAACTACCACAGGCAGAACTTATTTTGAAACCCACCGATAATTCCCCGAACACAAGCCTACCCCCTCACAAACATCTTGCTTGAGCCATTTTTCGGCAGGCAGACAATAAAATTAAAGGCCTACCGACAACGGTAGGCCTTTTTATTCTAACATGGAAAACCTGGCCCTCTGGGCTAGGATTTTTACTGAGCCAATAAAATTCATACCGGGATATGTACATGCCATCCCAAGCTCTTTCCGGCTCTTCAAAATGATCTTTGACACACTTGTAAAAAACAAATCACATCATGAGCTGACCATGGCAATTATTTACCCCCAAATCCCTCATCATCCATTTCAACCGGCGCTCCACAAGTATCCAGAATACTATCTGCAATGCCTGCGCTGACCGGCAGCGTTGAACGAATAAAAAATTCGGCGGTTTTAATTTGGCCTTCGTAAAAAGCTTTGTCTTTTTTCTTGACTTTCCCCTCAAGTTTTTCCGTGGCCACAATTGCCCGCCATAAAAGCATCCAGGCCATGACCACATCACCGGTAAGCTGCATGAATGGAGATGCATGAACATACCCTTTCCGTATGTCCCCTCCCGTTGAGACCCCATGAAGATGCCGGGCTGCTTTTGTCCATTTTTCCATCACAGACCGGATCTTATCCACAAGCCCCTTGGTCCCATCGAGATTTTTCGCCGCGTTCAGGGTTTTTTCCATCTCACCGATCAGATCGGTTAACAGCTGTCCATTTTTCAATGAGAGCTTCCGACCCAGAAGATCGATGGCCTGAATGCCGTTGGTCCCCTCATAAATTGAAGTAATGCGAACGTCCCTGAGAAGCTGCTCCACCGGAAACTCCTTGGTGAAACCATATCCGCCGAAAATTTGAACCCCCAGATTACACACATCAATGGCCCGGTCTGTCACGTATCCTTTGGCAATGGGAATGAGAATATCGATGAGGTTCTGATATTTTTCCCTCTCTTTGGGATCGTCCACCAGATGTTTCCAATCCTCTCGACTGGCAATGTAATAATGCAGGCTACGCATCCCCTCCACATGCATCTTCATGGTCATCAACATGCGACGAACATCGGGATGATTGATTATGGCGACCTGCTTTTTATCCTTATCTCCCAACATGGAGCCCTGTAAACGGGTCCGGGCATAGTCCAGGGCGTAAAGATATGAGGCAGATGAACAAGACAACCCCTGGCCCCCGGTCAAGAGGCGTGCTTCGTTCATCATCATGAACATTATGGCGATGCCCTTGTTCTCTTCCCCGAGCAGGGTACCTGTGCACGGGCCCTTACTGCCCAAGGTCATGGAACAGGTGGGGCTTCCGTGGAGTCCCATTTTTTCTTCGATACCGGTACAGACAATGTCATTGCTATCACCCAGGGTTCCGTCGTCATTAACATGAAATTTAGGTACCAGAAACAAAGAGATTCCTCGAATGCCGGGTGGGGCCCCTTCGATGCGTGCCAAAACCGGATGGATAATGTTATCGGCAAGGTCGGTCTCGCCGCCGGAGATGAACACTTTATTTCCAACAATGTTATATGTACCATCGGGGTTTGGGGTGGCGATGGTGGTCATTGCGGCAAGATCCGATCCGGCTTCGGCTTCGGTGAGAAGCATGGTGGCACCCCATTCACCACTGTAAACTTTTCTTAAATAAAGATCTTTTTGCTTTTGTGTTCCAAACGCTTCGATCATTTTGCCGCTGCCGTGGTTTGTAACGGCCAGCATCAACAGAGACATGTTGGCGGCCACGAGGTATTCTCTTGCCGCCATGGCCAAAGTTTCCGGCATGCCTTGGCCACCGTATTCCACGCTGCGATCCATGGCCATCCATTCGCCTTCCACAAGGCATTGCCATGCATGCTTATAGCCTTCAGGAAGCGTGACGGCACCTTTCTCAAAATGGCAGCCTTCTTCGTCACCGGTCTTCCAGGTGGGGTAGATCTCTTTTATGGCAAGATTTCTGGCCTCGTTAACCACCATATCCATGACTTTAGGGGGAAATTCTTCAAACTTTTCATGTTTGCTTAGATTTCCCGTTTCATACATTTCATGGAGGACAAAGGTGATATCTCTGCGATCGGCAAGTATTTGCGCCATGAAAAACTCCTTATTACTCGATGATCAAGTTTTTTTATATTGACATATAATGGGGAGGGGTCAGCATCAAAGATGCTTTCTGTTTATCAACCCCAGGCTGCCATTGTTCCTAAATTTGGGCCTGATTCAACGGTGGATTAAAAACTGCTGAGTCCCTTAAACAGGTTTTATAGGTAACTTCTCAATAACCTCGGGCTGATAAAGGCTGACTACCCTTTAAGCACCGGGTACTATTCAAAAGAACTCACTGAATGCCCGGACTTATTGAGAACTGATTTCTATAGTAATTTAAAAGGATAGCCCTTTTTTGCAACACAGTCATCGGCAATTTCCCGCAGCAACCGGATGGTATCAACGGGTGGGGGAACCAAGAGCCCTGAAACCGCGGACAATTCATCACCAAGGGAATCAGCGTCACAAACAGCCGGTAAAATGCGATTGGTAAGGCTTATGAGACGATCATACAAACGGCAACCAAGGTACCGTACAATCTGGGCTGCGATTTTTCCATTGCGAGCTTTTTTCCCGCTGCTGAGTCTGACCGCCCTGAGATATGCGCTTTCAAAGGCATAAAGCTCAATGAGCATATCACTGAGCATACCTGCCAGCTCCTGCTCTGCACCCAGTGACTTTCCATGAACTTGACGAAGCAGCCCCACCACATATCGAGTAATGCCTTTGCCCGTGGCAAGCATTTGTTTGGATAGATCAAGACTTCCGTCATCCTGCTTGACAGGCTCAAGTTGTTTAAGCACTGAACGAAGGACATCCAGATCCGACTCCATCTCCAGCCTTTCTTTAACAAGACGTTTAAATAAGGTGTTGGCAATGGTCAAGCGATTGATCTCATTGGTACCTTCCCAGATGCGGTTGATGCGTCCGTTGCGAAAGGACAGTTCAGCGGGATTCTCGTATATATAACCGTAACCGCCAAAGATTTGGATGGACTCGTCAGCCACATACCCCTGGGTTTCCGAACCAAAAATCTTCATGATTGAGCATTCAATAAGGTACTCTTCCAGACCAGCGGCAGTCGCCCGACCGATGTCTGATGTGGACATGGGACCATGTTTAATCACATCGTCGATCATTTTGGCCGTGCGGTACATCATGCTCTCACCGGCAAAAAGTTTGGCGGCCATCATGCCGATTTTTTCCTGAATCATGCCAAACGAGCAGATGGATCTGCCGAACTGTTCTCTCTGCTTTGCATAGCGAACCGCTTCACCAAAGGTGCTGCGCGCGTTACCCATGGACACCGCACCCACCTTGAAACGTCCCATGTTCAGCGCATTCATGGCCACAACACTTCCTCGGCCAACCTCTCCAAGGACATTCTCCACCGGAACCTTGACATTGTTAAAGATAACGGAACGGGTGGAGGTACCTTTCATGCCCATTTTATTTTCTTCGGCATCCACAGAAAGACCGGGGGAATCAAATTCCACAATAAAGGCGGTGAACTTCTCTCCATCCACCTTGGCAAAGGTGAAAATAAGATCGCCAAAACCGGCATTGGTGATAAAGCACTTGGTTCCGTTGATCAGGTAATGAGATCCGTCTTCACTTAATACAGCCGTGGTGCGGGGATTAAGAGCATCTGATCCGGCATCCGGCTCAGTCAGCCCAAAGGCTCCGATTAATTCTCCGGATGATAATCCCGGCAGATATTTTTCTTTTTGTTCTTTTGTGCCGAAAAACACCAGTGGCAAGGTCCCGATGCCGGTATGATTCAGTTCCGTGATGGTGAACGATCCGGCTCCCTCTCCCAGCTTGTCGGAAATAATCAAAGAGCTGATCTTGTCCAGGGCCATGCCATCGTATTCTTCAGGCACATCGGCAGCCAACAATCCGATCTCACCGGCATTCTTCATCAACAGCCGACTCAATTCATTGTTTACATGCTCGATCTCATCTCCGCGACTCTGAAGTTCTCCAACAATAAACTCTTTGACTGATTTGGCGATGGCTTTGTGTTCACGGGTGAAGTCCTCCGGAATAAATATATCTTCGGAGGATATTTCACGAGTCAAAAATTGCCCGCCTGCAACTGAGTTACCCATATTTTTATTTTCCTTTTTTTAGTAATTTTGTTGGGGGCGGCATCATGCCATTACCAGGCGCTGATTCCGCCATCCACGCCGATAATTTGTCCCGTGACATAGTTTGAAGCCGCTGCCGAAAGAAAGACAACAATCCCGCCCAGCTCTTCGGGTTTACCATAACGTCCCATGGGAACATCAGCCAGAATAGCCTCGCCCTTTTGATCAAAGGTTGCCTGGGTCATGCGGGTGGGAAACCATCCCGGTGCAATGGCGTTAACCTGTATACCGTGACATGCCCACTTTACTGCCAAATCCTTTGTAAAGGTATTGATGGCACCCTTGGAGGTATTATAAGGAAGCGCATCCATATAACGCGGATCCGTTCCCCTGGCACCTGAGTAGGAGGAAATATTAATAATTTTACCGCTTTTTTGCCGGATCATCTCAATTCCCACTTGTCGGGTACAACGAAAAGTGGCGGTGACATTCAAAGCAAACACCTTTTCCCAGGCCTCATCGGATATCTCTTCCGGCGCTCCGCCCCATGTGCGCCCTGCATTATTGAGCAGGACATCAATGTGTTTGAACTCTTCCATGGTTTTGGAAACAATCTTATCAACCGCCTCCGGGTTTGTGATATCGCAGGCCATGGCCATGGCTCGACCGCCTATTTTCTCCACTTCGTGGGCAACGCTCTCGCACTTTTCCGCCCGGCGTGAAAAAACCACGATATCCGCACCGGCCTGTGCCAATGCCATGGTCATGGAGCGACCGATACCGTCGCCGCCTCCGGACACCATTGCCACTTTGCCGCTCAAGTCAAAAAGTTCTGGTACTTTCATGAATTCCTCCATAAGTATGACTCAGTTGGTCAATGGATAGATCAAGCCCTGTAATCGTAAAAGCCGGAGCCTGATTTTTTCCCAAGCAGCCCGGCCAAAACACGTTTTTTTAATAAAGGATGGGGCTTATAGGCATCACCAAAATCACGTGCCATGGTTTCCATCCCGTGCATGGCAATCTCCGCACCCACCAGATCAAGCAATCGACAGGGCCCCATGGGATGTCCGGCACAAAGTTCCATGGCCCGATCAATGGCTTCTGGTTCATTTCCTTCCTGGACCATTTTAACTGCTTCATTCATTAATACATCCAATAAACGACTAACGATAAAACCGGCATAATCAACGGCCGGAATGGGTTCCTTGCCCAACCTCTTAATGTAGTCCGAGGCTACCTGCATGGTCTCATCGGTGGTCAGCTGGCCCCGGATCACTTCCACACCCTTCATCAAAGGCACAGGATTCATAAAGTGAATGCCCACAATTTTTTCACCACGATCCGTGACACCGGCAATTTCAGTAATGGGCAAAGCCGAGGTATTGGAAGCCAAAATGGTTTCTGGACGGGCAGCCGCAGCAAATTTTGTAAACAGATCGTGCTTGATACTTAAATTTTCAAACACCGCTTCTATGATCAGGTCGGATTGTTCACATACCTGGGTCAAATCCGTTGTATGTTCAATACTGGACAGGGCCGTATCTGCTTGCTCCTGGGTCATTTTCCCTTTACTTACAAATTTATTCAAGCTTGCAGCAATGCCGCTTTTGGAACGTTCCAAACTTGCTTCACTAACATCTTGAACCAGCACGCGGTATCCGGCCACGGCACTGACCTGGGCCACACCACTGCCCATCACACCTGCACCCACAACTCCAACGGTTTTGATTTCCATTTTCTTTTCCTTTATGTTTTAAACAGCGCCCATGAATGTATTTCGTAAATCTTAAACGCTCATTTTACACGCCTTTAAATTGAGGTTTACGTTTTTCCATAAACGCGGCCATGCCCTCTTTCTGATCCATGGTTCCAAACAGCATGCAAAACAGATCCTGTTCCATCTGCAGACCATCTTTAAGAGAAACCCCAATCCCTTTTCGCATGGCAGTCTTGGCCGCACGCAGCGCCATCACAGGACGTTTACATATTTTATCCGCCAATGCCGCCACCTCTGCCTCAAGAGCCTCCGGCGGAACCAGGGAATCAACCAACCCGATTTGCTTTGCCTCTTTTGCATTAATGGTTTCCCCGAGAAGCACCATACGGGTTGCGGCACTCATTCCCACTAAACGAGCAAGGCGCTGGGTTCCCCCTCCTCCGGGGATGATGCCCAGTGTAATTTCCGGCAAACCCAAAACAGCACTTTCATCGGCCACACGAAAATCGCAGCACAATGCCAATTCACACCCGGCACCCAAAGCATAACCGGAAATAGAGGCTATGGTGGGTTTAGGCAAATCGGCCAGCCGCTCCTGAACCCTCCGGGTAAGGTCAGCCAACTCGCAGGCCACGGCAACATCTGCGGTGGCCATGTGGGCAATATCCGCACCTGCAACAAATGCCTTCTTATTTCCTGTCAACACCACCACATGCACCAACGGATCGGACTCGCACGCCACCACCGCTTTTTCTAAATCAAGGAGAACTTCAGGATTCACAGCATTATATTTTTCAGGCCGGTTGAATTGTATCCGTCCCACACCATTATCAATAGTTAAACTAACGTAATTTTTACTCATGGCTCACCATCTTATACCTTTAACACGCAGGCATCAGCCTGGGCCAGACCGCCGCAAATGCCGCCCATGGCATAACCACCGCCCCTTCTTCGGAGCTCATAAATCAGGTTCATCATCACCCTGGCACCGCTGGCCGTATTGGGATGACCAATGGCAATGGCACTGCCGTTGATATTTGTTTTTTCGTGAAGTTTAGCGGCTTTTGCCCGGTCATTTTCAGCCAGATTTAAAATACTGACCAGGGGAACGGCTGCAAAGGCCTCATTGATTTCGATAAGATCTATGTCGTCAATGGATTTTCCAGCGGCCTGAAGTGCTTTTCTTGCAGCATAGGCAGGCGCTTCCGCCATGCGAGCCGGATCTCTTGCAATGGAAGCCATGGATACGATTTCTGCAAGGGGCTCCAGTTTCAATTCTTCAGCTTTTTTCCGGGTCATGAACAATATGGCTGTGGCACCATCATTCAAGCCGGGGGCATTGCCGGCGGTAATGGTTTTACAACCGTAAATACCAGGCAGTTTCGCCAGTTGCTCCATATTTATCTGGGGACGATATTGTTCATCCTTATCCAGGATCAAATCCTCTTTTTTTCTCTGGGGAATGGTCAAAGGCATCATTTCGTCCTTGAATTTTCCCGCTTCCCAGGCTGTCCCATAATTGTGATGACTTCTCATGGCCCACTCATCCTGCTCTTCTCGACTGATGCCGTATTCCGCAGCCATATTATCCGTATCCACTGAAACAGGATTAAAATCCTTGTAACCCAGAGCGAACAGAGGATCTTCCATTTTTACGTCCCCCATGCGAAACCCTTTCCACCGAAGGCCCCGAACGATGAGAGGTTCCTGGCTGAACGAGGTTGCTCCACCACCGATGGCACATTCAATCTCCCCCGCCACCATGGCACGACAACCATAATGTAATGCGGACATGGCCGAAACACAGGCTTTATCAAAGGCAATGGAGGGCGTCTCAACCGGAAGACCGGCTTTAATAAGCGTCTGCCTGGCCGCCACGGAGGTATAAACATCTTTACACACAGACGTATCTCCTACTCCCCAGAACACTTCATCCACCTGGTCTCCGGGGAGATTTACCCTGTTTAATACCTCTTTCATGGGGATCGCCCCAAGATCAAAATAATCAAACGCTTTAAGCGAACCACAATAACGTCCAAAAGGGGTACGAACCGCGCTGACAATGACTATGTCCTGATACATCGTTTTTTCTCCTTGTAACGGTCATGTCTGTCTACCGACACAACGAATATTGAAATATGCTATCATGCCGCCCCCCGACGGGCAATGGCCCGGCCCGGAACTGTAGACAGCTCAATTGTCCGGTTCCTATTGCCCATCGGGGGGGCGGCTCTGCTGAGGTTGCCTTGGAGGCTGCCTTTTCATATAAAAAGAACCTGCATCTCTTAGCGAATAGAATGAACATTAAAGCGGAATATTCCCGTGTTTACGTTCCAGACGTGCCGCAGGTGTTTTATTTTCCAACATGGAAAAAGTGGCGATCAGCCGTTTTCTCGTATCTTTGGGATGAATCACCGCATCAATGACGGATCGGGAAGCAGAATGATAGGGTGTAAGGTAAGTATCCTGGTATTGTTTGATTTTTTCTGCAAAAAACGCATCAGGGTCCGAGGCCTTTGCAAGCTCTCGTCGGTACAGGATTTTTACGGAAGGAACGGCACCGATCATCTGCATTTCTGCAGACGGCCACGCAAAGACCTGATCAAATCCGATTTCATGTACCCCCATGGCTGGAATGGAACCACCATACATTTTTCGCAAAATCATGGCAACCTTGGGCACGGTGGATTCTGTCCATGCATAAAGCATCTTTGCACCATGCCTGATAATTCCCAAGTGCTCTTGTTTCATTCCCGGCAAAAATCCGGGCACATCCACAAGGGAAAGAATGGGAATATTAAAGGCATCGCAGGTTCTGATAAACCGTGCCGCCTTGTCCGAGGCATCAATATTAAGACAACCACCCAGGACCCATGGATTATTGGCCACGATACCGATCACCTGGCCACCCATACGGCAAAACCCCACAACCAAATTACGTGCAAATTTTTCGTGAACCTCGTAAAATTCCCCGTTATCCACAAGAACCCGAATCACTGCTTTCATATCATAGGTTTTGTTCATTTGAATGGGAACAAGGTCAATGAGTTCGGGGACCTCTCGATCCATGGGATCATTAGGAGTATAAGAAATTGGTTTTTCAGTGTTGTTCTGGGGCAAAAAACCCATCAGATGTTTGATTTTATCCAGGCATTGCCAATCGTCTTCCGCCGTCATATGCACAACACCGGATATTGAACTATGCACATCCGCACCACCAAGTTCTTCAAAACTGACCTCTTCTCCAGTAACTTCCTTAATAACTGCAGGTCCGGTAATGAATACATGACTGGTGTTTTCCACCTGAAAAATAAAATCACACAGGGCCGGGGAATATGCTGCACCACCGGTACAATCGCCCATAATGGCTGCAATCTGAGGTACGACCCCGGAATTAAGCGTATTTTCCAAAAACATGCCGGTGATACCGTATACGTTATCCATGCCCTCCTGGATGCGGGCACCGGCAGAGGCATATAGCCCGATAACAGGCTTCATATTTTCCCTGGCCAGTCGCAGCACGTAATGAATCTTCGCTCCGTGGGTTTTGCCGGTAGATCCCCCCAGTACCGTAGGATCTTCTGAAAAAATAAAAACCTCACGCCCATTAATTTTGCCAAAACCCGTAATAACACCATCCCCGGGAAATTTCTTTTTCTCCATGCCGAAATCGTGGCATTGATGTTCCGCCAGCATATTTAATTCAACAAAGCTACCGGCATCCAATAAATAGTCAATTCTTTCCCGAGCGGTGAGCATTCCCCGGCTTCTTATTTTTTCCTGCCGTTCTGCGCCGCCACCCAGCCTGGCCTGGTCTTCCTTTTCCTGCAATATTGAAATAGTATCTTCCCAGGTCTTTTGTGTAATCATGCGTTCCTCCTCTCTTTCCAGCTTAGTGGCGGCCGGAATATCGAATTAAAAGGCTTGGTATCTTAACTGTCACAGGCAGACCATATTCTGATCCGGTTCTGCCCACAACAAAGGTTGAAAGAGTGTTAGATATATCGGCTCTTTCTTATAAAAAAATATCAATGATCCGATAATTGAATCAGCTCAAAAAGAACACCAAAGGTGCTCTTTGGATGAATAAACGCCACCAGATCGTCATGGGCATTGCGATAAGCGGTCTTGTTGATCAGTTTTACCCCCATGCTTTCCAGACGTGCTAATTCAGCATTGATATCGTCGACTTCCAGGGCAATATGATGTACTCCCGGTCCTTTATGCTGAATATATTTAGCAATAACCCCTTCTTCCGTTGTGGATTGAAGGAGTTCCAGATTACTTCCCTCCATACCAATGAATGAAAACAGGAGTTCTCCAAAACTTTCCGGTTGAGAAACGGTTGTGTTCAGCTGGTTAGACATTTTTTGCCTGGCCTCTTCCAAATCCGACACTGCAATACCAATATGATTGATGCGTTTAATCATGGGCAATCCTCTTATTCTTTACGGGAATATCAAATTTAATTAAATTTGGTATTATTTTATAATCATTTTATTTTAATAGTGTCAAGTATTTTTTTATATTTTAAGGTAACATTTCAATATTTATCCATTATATCAACTAATTATATATGCAAGCATCCAAACGGCTCCAAATGGATTGTTTTTTACATTGCAGATTTTCTCTATATTTCATTATATATAAAATTAATTTTAAACAAATAAACCGCCTCAAAAAATAATTGCCTTACACGATCAGGACTTTTTTCAACAAAAAATGTGCTCCCCGAAACAAACACACCGAAAGAGCACATCCCTACCTGCAAACCGACAGCCACCACAAAAAAAACTTATTCGACAATCAAAAGCACAGCGTCTTCCTCAACCGTATCACCTTCTTTCACATTAATTTTGGCAACAGTACCATCACAGGGAATATAGACGGGGGTTTCCATCTTCATGGCCTCTATGACCATGGCATCGCCATCTTCTTCCACACTATCGCCAACCTTTACGTCAATCTGAACAATTTTTCCGGCCAGGGGGGCCAATAACTTTTCACTCATGGGAATCTCCTTTGGTTTGGATTTGTATTACTCGACAATCAAGTTTTTTTATATTGACATATAACCGGGAGGGATCAGGCGTGCATTATGGGCATTATCGGTGGCGGTTCGGGTTCGCCCCGGCTTTGGTCGATAACGCCAATAACACAAGCCTGACCCCGTTCTCGTAAAATCGGCAGAAAAAACTTGAACATCGAGTATTAGGTATTTCATTGGGTTTAAAAATCACTGCAACAGGGTCAAGAAAATACCGGCGGCAATGACGGTGCCGATGACACCGGCCACATTGGGACCCATGGCGTACATCAACAGGTAATTCTTCTTGTCCGCTTCCTGACCGACTTTGTGCACCACCCGGGCTGCCATGGGAACCGCAGACACACCGGCTGCGCCCAGCAGCGGATTGATTTTATCTTTACGAAACAGATTCATCACCTTGGCGATACACACCCCCACCGCCGTGCTGAGGATAAAAGCGCAAAGCCCCAGTACAAAGATAAAAATCACCTTCCATTGCAGAAAATTCTCGGCATTCATGGTGGCACCCACGGGCAGCCCCAAAAAAATGGTGGCAATATTAAGCAACTCTTCCTGGGAAGATTTGGTCAATCGCTCCACCACCTTGGACTCCCGGAACAGGTTCCCCACCATAAACATGGATATTAACGGGGCCGACGCAGGCACGATTAGAATAATAACAAAGGTGGCAATGATAGGAAAAAGTAGCTTTTCAAGCTTATTCACCTTGCGGCCCTTTTTCATTCGGATTTTTCGTTCACTTTGTGTGGTCAGGGCCTTCATCACAGGGGGCTGAATAATGGGAACCAGGGCCATGTAGGAGTAGGCGGCCACGGCGCAAATCCCCAGCATATGTGGGGCCAGTTTGGAAGCCAGAAAAATGGTGGTGGGGCCATCCGCACCACCGATGATGCCGATGGTGGCCGATTCCATGAGGTCAAACCCAAGAACACTGTTGGCAATGAAAAAGGTCAGGTACACCCCGCCCTGGGCCCCGGCTCCCAGAAAAATAAGCGAAGGCATGGACAAAAGAGGTCCGAAATCCGTAAGTGCTCCCAGACCCAAAAAGATCAGAGGCGGAATGATCTCCCAGTGAATGCCGTATTCATAGAATTTCCATAAAAGCCCCTCTTCCGGGGCCATAAGACCGGCCAGGGGAAGATTGGCAAGGACAATACCAAAACCGATGGGAAGCAGCAAAAGCGGTTCGTATTGTTTGGCAATGGCCAGATAAATCAACACCAGCCCAACAACCCACATGAACATCATGCCGGGGGTAAGGTGCCAGAAGCCGGTGGTCGTTGTTAAAAACTGTAAACTATTAAACATTTATATTAAACCTTGTAAAGATTCGGATTGGCCATGTAAATGTTTGGGCAATGCCTCATATTCGACTGTTTTGACCTGCGTAGCATACGAATCCTATATGAGCAGCCCAAAACAGGTAAAGATGGAGTGGTGACCAAATATTTACTAAGCCTTCGTCAGTTAGATTCTTCGCCGATTAGGAACCGTTACTCGATGTTCAATTTTTTTTATATTGATATTTAACGGACCCTTAGATTCTTATCTGTGTTATTTTGCATAACCAACAGAGGACATAACTCTGTCCGTAATAAAAGAGGTTATTTTTAAAGAGAAATAAAGCAATGCCATCCCACCAAAAACACCGGCAATACCGGAAATAAAAACCGTTAACGCATTATTCACCATTATGACCTCCACAATTTTTCATCATCCCCTGGAATCAAGACGCAATCCACCATGGATAAAAAAGACCTCGCCGGCCAAGGCTTCATTTTTATAGATATCCCCCACAAACGAGACCACTTCTTCAGGCTCTATCAAACGACCTATGGGCACCTGATTCACAATTTTTTCCAGGGCTTTTTGATTCATATTGCTGACCATGGACGTTGCCACATATCCCGGTGCAACCGCCGCACAACGAATTTGATTTCCAAGGCCACGACGAAAAAATTCCGCAGTAATAACTTTGGGCATCACCGAAACAGCCGCCTTGGTTGAAGAATAATTGATCTGCCCCGCCGTTCCCATTGATCCTGTGGATGAAATCAGACAGATAAGACCCTTACATTCATTATTAATCATTCGTTCCGCACATTCCCGAACCGTCAGAAACACCCCACCCAAATTAATATTCACCACCGACTGAAACTGGTCATAACTCATTTTTGCAGAAACCTTCCCCGTTTCCCTGTCCCTGGAAAGCATAAGTCCGTCTTTAATAATTCCTGCAAAAGGAGCAACCAAATTAATTTTTCCGTATTGCTCAATGGCTGTATCCGCCAGTTTAGCGCAATCATCTTCATTGGTGACATCACACACAAGCGTCGTAATATCTTCACTTATTTTTTTTAAATCAACCCTTGCCGATTCAAGAACATCTTCAGCAATATCGGCAATCACCACCTTTCCACCATTAGAAAGCCAGTATTTGGCAAGTGTCAAACCAATGCCTCTCCCTCCGCCGGTGATAACCGCCACAGAACCTTTAATCTCAAGCATATCGCTCCTCCTTAGATGTGGTATATTTTTCAAGTGATGTCTAATTGAACCACATGGTTCAAATGACCTTTCACTGGATGTTCAAGTTTTTTCTGGCGATTTTGCGAGAACGAGAACGGGGTCAGGCTTGTGTTATTGGCCTTATCGACCAAAGCCGGAGCGAACCCAACGGGCCGGGCTGTTAAGCCGCGAAACTCGCAGGCCATGAAAGGAAATGGCTTTTTATTTCCTTTCATGGCTGAGAATCGCAGTAGGCTTCAACGCCGTGGATGGGTGGAGCGTGGAGCAGCCACCCCATCATAGCGCTTCGCCTTTTGGCAAAATTTAATTAAATTAAATGAAATGCTTTTAACAAGAACGTTTAAGCATTGTCAAGATTTTTTTTAAACGAGACCACCACAACCACATCATTACATATCTATATCAATAATTTACATTTAAACATAAAAAAAATCTCAAAGCTTCAACCGATAAATACCCCTTGACAACCCACCATAATTTCATTAAATATAAAATTAATATAAGCAAAAAGACAAAGGGTCATTTAAATAGACTTCAAAAAGAAAGAGATTTTAAATACGATCACATATATAAAGAGTGTGCCCTTATTATATTTGTCATCATGGAAAGGAAACTGGGGCTGAGGATTGGCCTATCTTTTCATTCCGACAATCTAAAAAGGGGAAACTCTTATATAAAACAGGGTCATCTAAGTTTAAGACACCATTTCAAAACCGCATGAAATCGTATTTGTTTCATGTAAAGTGGCCGAAATCATGAGCAGGCCTGTAAATACAATGGGTGTCGAGTGTTATGACCAGGCCCGACAAACGATTAAACCGGAAAAATGGTGATAAAAGATTAACGATATCCATCATGGGACTTTTTTAAAAGGAGATGATCCACTGCTATGGGGCAAGAAACATGGAAAGATTATAAAAAAACAAGATATTCAAAGCCATTGCCGTTAAAAGGCCTCAGAGTTCTTGAAGTGGGAACTTTGATTCTTGGCCCTGTCGGACCGGGTTTTTTAGCAAGCATGGGGGCTGAAGTAATCAAATGCGAAATTCCACCCATTGGCGACACAGGACGTAATATGGCACCCTTCGGCTATTTTTACAAAGGATTTCCTCCGGTATTTGTCCATAATAATACGAACAAATACTGGATGGGCCTTGATTTACATAAACCTGAAGCCCAGACAATTTTCCAGGAACTGGCACTGAAATCCGATGTTATTGAAATAAACCTGCGTCCGGGAGTTATGGACAAATGGAATGTCGGTTATCACCAGATTAAAAAAATTAATCCGGGCATTATTTATATATCCAAAACAGGTTACGGACAATGGGGACCCTATGCTGCAGAAAATCGACCGTCCAATGACGGCGCAGGTCAGGGGCTTTGCGGATACGCATGGATGTCGAGTTTTCCGGACCAACCACCGATTAAAAGCAGTATTTATCCCTGCGATGATTATGGTGGTGTAATGGGAGAAGTGGCGGTATTAGCAGCGCTCCACCACCGAGATAAAACCGGGCAGGGCCAGTTCATAGATCTGTCGCAATCTGAGAATATCATGAGAACAATGTCCTGGGTCTGGCCCTACCAGCAGATAACGGGCAAAGAAGCCATGCCCGCAGGCAATAGAGATGTTTCCATATGCCCGGCGGATACCTTTTATTGTTCCGACGATGATTTTGTGGCAATTGCCGCACCGGCCCCGGATGAATTCAAAGGATTATGCATGGCCATGGACAAGCCGGAACTCACGGAAGACGCCAGATTTAATGACCATCTAACGCGCCTAAAAAAAGAAAATGCCGACGATATTATTAACATCATTTCGGGCTGGGTAAGAACCAAATCCGCCGCTGAAATCGAAGAATTAGCAGAAAAATACGGTTTTGCAGCCTCTCGTGTAAAAAGCGTTAAAGACGTAATGACGGACAAACACTCCCAAGAACGAGGATTTATTGCAGAAATTGACGATCCTATTTTGGGCGAGTACCACGATTATGGATTTCCCGTAATGATGTCAAAAACGCCTCCCAGGGTCAAGTGGTCGGTGAGACCGGTGGGTTTTGATAACGAATACGTCATGACAAAATATCTGGGTAGAAACAAAAAACAAATTGAAAAATTATATGAATGCGGCGCCCTGGGGAAATGGGGTGATCTGCCGGGACGTAAACCCCCCGAGGACTGGGATGGCAAGGCCGGACTTATTCTGGCCAGAGAAGAGCAGGAGAAGGAGTAACCATGGACACCGGAAAAAACTGGAATGATTGGGCTAAATATAACAGTGACCCGCGAATGGCACATGTTAAACCTGAAGCCCTGGATGATCTTACGGTACTGGATTTAAGCTATAAAAGCTTTGCCGGCTGCTATTGCTCTTCTCTTTTAGCCGAATTCGGCGCCCAGGTCATAAGAATCGAACCACCGGAGGGTGATTTTATCAGAACCTGTACCCCCTATGGCATATTGCACAAAGGAGAAGGCCTCAATTATTTGACGGAGGGCCGAAATAAATCACACGTCACCTTAAATCTGAAAGATCCTGAAGGCCGTGAAATTTTAAAAGGGCTTGTAAATCAGGCAGATATACTCATCGAAACATTTCTACCAGGGGTCATGGATGACTGGGGTATCGGCTATGAGCAATTGAAAGAAATCAACCCCAGGTTAATATTTGCTTCCATTACAGCCAATGGTCAGTTTGGTCCTTTGAGCCAAAGCCGAATGCCGGATTACGACAATATCATCCAGGCAAAATCAGGAATTCAGAGAGCTACCGGTGCAATCATGCCCGAAGGAAAGACCTATGATGACTGCCCCTGGGCCGTCCCCACCAAAGCAGGTCCGTGGATTGGATGGGCTCAACCCGCAACCTTTATGGCGGTGGGTATCCTGGCAGCCGTTCACTGGCGGGAATCAAGTGGAGAAGGTCAGGCCCTTGATGTGTCCACATCGGAATCCTATGCCCGTTTTGATGATATCAACCCGGTGTGGTATTACGGCTCTAATTTTGTCTCCGAGCGGTTTGGGAACCTGGATACAGGCTCTTGGCTATATTGCTTTGCCCCCACCAAAAATGGTGCCGTTTTCCTGGGGGGATTAAGGCTGGAAATGTGGCAGGCCTTTGTCGATATCATCGGCAAATGGGACGAATGGGGCGCAGAGGACTGGAAAGACTTAACTCTTTTTACCCCAAAAGAACAGCAACTAAAATGGTCGGCCCTTGTCTTTGCCGAAACGCAAAAATATACCAGCGAACAATTGGTGGACATGGCCATAGAATACGGCAAAAGCGGCCGCCTGGCACCGATCTCACCTGTAGTGGCACCGGTGTGCTCTCCCTTGGACACCATGAAAGATGAAAATTGGATGGAAAGAGGCGTTTTTACCCCTGTCATGGATCCGGTATACGGCGATATCGTGGCGGCACAAGCCCAGCATAAAATGACAAAAACACCCATACGAACCAAATGGCTGTGTCGGCCAGTGGGCTATGACAATGAACATACCTACCTGAAACATTTCGGATTCGGACCTTCAAAACTGAAGAAACTTAAAAATGCAGGAGTGATATAAAGCAGGCAGAAATTGTTAAACAGGCCCCTCCAAGGAGGGGCCTGGCTTTGGTTAATTTTTAATTTTGGGGTAAAAGAATCAGGAACACTTCTCTTATTTTTGTTTGGCTTTAAGACCCTGAACAATAATTTTAAAGGTTGTTTGCAAGGTTGATTTTACAAAATTTTTCTTATTATCACTGAGCATACGTTTGGAATCCACCCAGAGCACCACACCGGAATAGGATGCCCAAAGGATATCCGCCAGCACCACCGGATTTTCATCAATAAACACACCCGCTTCAATTCCCTTTCTTAACACCTCCGCAATAGCCGTATGGGCTTGAACAGAAAATTCTTTTAACTGATCCAGAGCTTCATCTGAAAGATGGAGCAATGTTTCACCAGCCTGAAGGTGGAATAAATTAATCAGGATATTGGGATCATAATCATACATGTCAATGAAGACATCCCCGAATTTCATGATTTTCTTTTCAAATGAAATATCCTCATTCATAGCCTTTTGAGTTTCACGGCTCAATTGTCCCAACATATCAATGGACAACGATGCGTGGAGCTCCTCCTTACTTCTAAAATAGAGATACAATGCTCCCGGACTCAATTCGGCCTGGGTAGCAATCTCTTCCATTGTCGCACGATTAAATCCTTTATCTGAAAAAACCTTATGTGCCGCAGTCAGTATTTCCTGCTTTCTATTTTCTTTTTCTCGTAGTTTACGCTCATAAATACCCATATCATATCCCGTCTATTTTGAATGAAGTTCATAAATTATATGATCGACCAAATAAATATAAAATTTTTTTTAAATTCGCAAGACAAATAAAGGGTGTTGAAACCGGTCAGACTTTCAACAGTAAATAATCTTCCCTCGTCTTTATTATGATCGTTTTTTCAAAATTCTATTGCTCAGCGTACTGAAGTTTTATCTGAAATTGTGTTTTTGTTGCAGCTTCGCGTCTTTGACCCGCCTCCATCAGGCTGGATTTGGGACCTGCCTTGACCTTCATGATTCTAAGGTGTAGGCTCGCCTTTAAGACGTGTGCCGCGCCCGGCACAAAACAAAAATATCATAGGAGTGTGGGATGTGCAGAACTGCACAAGCACTTGTTAGGGGCCAAAAGAGAACAATGAATAATTCATTACAAGACAAAAGAATACTTATAGTCGGTGGCAGTTCTGGCATCGGCCTCGCTGTTGCAAAACAGGCATTCAAAGCGGGTGGCAAAGTTATTATAGCTTCCAGAAACGCCGTAAAAAACCATAATACTTTAGCTGCTATTGTTGGTCCTGAGATCGAGACATATTCTTTTGATGTGACATCCGAAATCGAAACAAAAACTCAATTAAGAAAAATTGGGGGTATCGATCATCTTGTCATTACCACAAGGCCAGAGATAACCCCGGCACCCTTTGTCAAAACTAGTTTTGAACAGGCGAAAATGGCATTTGAATCAAAATTTTGGGGTCAATACCAGCTTATCCAGAAGGCACAAGGTCACATTAGCCAAGATGGTAGCATTGTGATGACCACCGGTATCGCTGGTGAAAAGATTTTCAAAAACTTTTCAACTATGACCATTATCAACAGTTCCACCGAAGCATTTTGTCGGTCGTTGGCAGTAGAATTGGCACCAATAAGAGTTAATGTTGTAAGTCCCGGTTTTGTTGCACCTAAATCGCCAGAAATTGAGAAATATGCCCAACAGTTTCCTGCTGGAAAAATTGCTTCGCCCAAAGAAGTAGCTGACGCATATATTTATCTGATGGGAAGCCCTTATATAACAGGAATATCCGTGGTGATTGATGGTGGGGCTATGTTGATATAAAACCCCGACATTTAACCCC
Organism: Desulfocicer niacini; assembly: GCF_054657595.1. Taxonomy (NCBI): domain Bacteria; kingdom Pseudomonadati; phylum Thermodesulfobacteriota; class Desulfobacteria; order Desulfobacterales; family Desulfobacteraceae; genus Desulfocicer; species Desulfocicer niacini. The sequence continues at coordinate 27,165 of NZ_BAAHYK010000018.1, read as the reverse complement.
GCATTAACACCTTCATCCTGAAGTATCCCCCCTGCAACTTACAGGTCAACACAGCCCTCAAACTTGTAATCAATCCATCTCAACCACTTGGCTAAATTTAATGAAATAGACATATTTCATTAAATTAACACACCAAAAAAACGCTTTTTTTTCTATTAAAAAAAATATTTAATAATCGATTATACATTTAAAATCAGTGATTTATGTCAAAACATCTAGATACCCCCCGACATAACACGATAAAATTAACTTGACATCATTTTTGAATTTCATTAAATATAAAATTATTTAAAGAAAAAAGTCGTTTCATGGGTGTTAAGTATTAATTAGACATAGAAAAAGATCCTGTAAGTATTATCAAAATTTGGTCTTAATATTGATTTGTTTTTGGGCACCCCTCAAAAACACAACACTTTTTCAGATCTATTCCCACGTACAGGAGCTTTTTCCCAAAAGACAGCAAAATGCTTTCGGGATCATGTGAAAAATGCCTGTGTGTTCAATATTTTTTTTAATTATCGTCACATGTCAATTCATAAAATGGTCAACGTAATGCTCACCCTATCATTAAATTAGAATTTCTATTGGAGTATTTTTTTATGCAGAACCTTCGCACACAGAAAGAGCAATGGGAAAAAACCACCGTTGCAAAGGTGTTGGAAAAATCCCCGGAACGCAAAGAACACTTCACCACAGAAAGCGGAATCCCGGTAAAACGTCTGTACACCCCCGAAGATCTGGAAAGTCATGATTACTCCAACGATGAAGGCTTTCCCGGGCAGTACCCTTATACGCGCGGCGTGTATCCAACCATGTACCGAGGAAGACACTGGACAATGCGTAATTACGCAGGTTTTGGAACGGCCGAAGACACCAACAAACGTTATCGTTATCTTCTTGATCAGGGGATGGTGGGGCTGTCCATGGCCTTCGATCTTCCCACCCAGCTGGGATACGATTCGGATGATCCGCTCTGCGAAGGCTCCGTTGGACGGGTGGGTGTCGCTGTGGATTCATTGGAAGATATGGAAATCATTTTTAAAGGCATTCCTTTAGACAAGGTATCTACTTCCATGACCATTAACGCGACGGCACCCATACTGCTGGCCCTTTATATTGTTGTGGCGGAAAAACAAGGTGTTTCTGCGGATCGTCTGATGGGAACCACCCAAAATGATATTTTAAAAGAGTTCATCGCACGCGGAACTTATATTTTTCCACCGAAACCCAGTCTGCGTCTGGCACTGGATATCGTAGAATACTGTTCCGAACATGTGCCACGCTGGAACACCCTCAACATTGCCGGTTACCATTTCCGGGAAGCCGGGGCCACGGCCATTCAGGAAGTGGCATTTACCATCGCCGATGCAATCACCTATATCGAAAAAGCATGTGAACGGGGCCTTGATATTGATTCCTTTGCCCCCCGACTTTCCTACAGTCTGGGCTGTTATATGGATCTTTTTGAGGAGGTGGCTAAATACCGGGCTGCGCGCAGACTGTTTGCCCGTATAATGAAAGACCGCTTCAAAGCGAAGAACCCCAAAAGCTATCAATTCCGAATCTTCAGCGGTTCCTGCGGATCAACCCTGGTAACCCAGCAGCCTATTAACAATATCGTTCGTGTAACCATGCATGCCCTGATGGGAATCTTAGGTGGTCATCAAGCCATACATTCGGCCTGTTGGGATGAAGGATATGCCATCCCCTCAGAAAATTCAGCCCGTATTGCATTGAGAACCCAGCAGATTCTGGCCCATGAATGTGGTCTGTGTAATACCATCGATCCCCTGGGAGGCTCCTATTATGTTGAATCACTCACCGACGAAATTGAAAAACAGATTTCAACCTGTCTGGACACCATTGATGAAATGGGAGGCATGATCAACGCCATTGAAAACGGGTATGTTTATCGTGAAATTCAGGAATCAAGCATTGCCTTTCAAAAGAAAGTAGAATCCGGAGAAAGGGTCATCGTTGGTTTAAACCGTTTTCAAATGGATGAAGAAAACGAAATGGATCAGCAGGATATCTTTGAGATAGATGAAAATGTGGAAACGCATCAAAAAGAAAAACTAAAGGCATTGAAGTCCAGACGTGACAATCAAAAAGTAGAAAATGCACTCAAAGCGCTTGCCGATGCCATCCCCAAGGATGAAAATCTCATGCCGTTTATCATTGAATCCGTCCGAAGCTATGCAACCATTGGTGAAATATGCCGGATTATGAGGGATCAATGGGGTGAGTATAAGGCACCTTTGACCATTTAACACAATTGATATCACCCCAAGCAGTGAGGCTGGTTGCGAAAATGATGGAAGAAAGAAAAATACGTATTTTAATTGCAAAAATTGGTTTGGATGGCCATGATCGCGGCGCAAAAGTCGTGGCCAGAGGCTTGAGAGATGCCGGCCTGGAGGTCATCTATACCGGCATCAGACAAAGTGTGCAGGGCACCGTAACTGCCGCGATCCAGGAAGACGTGGATGCCATTGGTTTGAGTTTCCTTGCCGGTGATCATATGGTGATCCTCCCAAACTTCATGAAAGAGCTCAAGGAACAAGGAAGGGAAGATATTCCAGTCATTGTGGGGGGAATCATTCTTCCCCAGCAGGTCGACACCATTCTAAACTGGGGAGTTCACAAGGTTATGCTGCCGGGAACCCCCATTGACGAAATTGTGGAATTTATGAAAAATCGGTTAAATTAATCGAGTGTACCCTTTGTAGATTAAACTGGGGGAAAGAGCCTGCTCGGCACCTCGTCCCCAAAGTGTTTTTTAATACTTGAGAGGGAGAAAATCACGCAAAAAAGGTACACTCAAATCAATCCGAGAAAAACAAACTTATAAGGAGAAACCTTATGGTAATCGATGTACACAGGCATATGATTGTTAAAGGCACTGTTCAAGGAAAATACATTAGAGGCGCGCAAAAAAGCTTTGTTATGATGTATAATAAGACCCACGGCACAAATATTAGCCCAAAAGACTTCACCGACAAGGTTATCCGTCCCTGGATAGATCCCCATGCAGATAATATCGTTGAAGAGATGGACGAAGCCGGCGTTGATAAAACCGTTATCTTTCCAGTGGATTACGGTCTATTGTTCGGAGAAGCACCCATCCATGCCTTTGATCAGAACAAACTTTATGCAGATGCAGCCAAACGGCATGAAGGCCGCTTGATTCCTTTCATGGCCATTGACCCCCGTCGTCCCGGCGCACTGAAACATTGTGAGCAGGCATATCAAGAATGGGGAATGAAAGGGTTTAAACTCCATGCAGGCGTCGGTTACATGCCCGATGATCCTTGCTGCTACTGGGTATACGAAAAGGCGGCCGAATGGAATATCCCCATCATGGTACACACCGGCGGTGCACCCAACTCCGTCCCGGCCCTGCGATGGGAATGTTCAAGACCTGCTTATTTTGCATCAGCTGCGGCCCGTTTCCCTGAAACGGATTTTATCTTTGCCCATTGCGGAGATGTGGCATGGTGGCAGGAAGCAATTACCGCTGCCGTATGGTTACCCAACGTTTATGTGGACCTCTCCCTGTGGCAGAAACCTTATAAAAAATGGCCCAAACCCCGTTTCTATCAGTGGCTTAGAGATATCATTGATCTGGCAGGCGCAGACAAAATTTTGTTTGCCACAGATGCCCTCTATCCCAACCTTATGTGCCCCCTGAAAGAGTGGGTCCAGGCATTTAAAAATCGCGAAACAGATATTGAATTCACCGACAAAGAAATTGAAATGATCCTGGGCGAGTCAGCGAAAAAGGTTTTACGCCTTAACTGATTAAGATTGTAATATCAACCAGAATAAAAGGACGTAGGAGATAAACCATGGAAGATATACTGGACATATTAACCAGTCGAAAAAGCATCCGGAGGTACAAAGAGGACCCTGTACCCGAAGAGATGATCGATAAAATTTTAGAGGCGGCCCGCTGGGCTCCCACAGGTGAAAACTACCAGCCCTGGCGCTTCATTGTCATTCGGGATCAGGAAATAAAAAACCAGATCGGCGATCTCTCCAAGGTGGGCAGCGGATCACGCATGACATCCTGGTATTGTCTGGGTCAAATGCAAAAACGCTTTGAAAAGATAGCAGACCCTGAGAAACGTGCCGAAGTTTTACGCTTCATGTACTCCGGTGAGGTTTCGGAATTCTGCAAACAGGCTCCGGTGATCATCGCCCTGTTAGGTGACCTGCAGGTGGGCTCCGTGGATGTTCCCTATGATTTATCCGCAGCCGCTGAAAATATTTTGCTTGAAGCCCATTCCCTTGGTTTGGGAGCATGCTGGGTACACGGTCCGGTGGCAACTTCCCGGGATGCCATCAAGTTTAAAAAAATTCTGGGCGTCCCCCATGAAATGAACGCTTATAAAGTCATTTGTTATATCGCCATCGGATGGCCCAAAGAACAACGCAAACACCCACGCCCCAAATATCCGTTAAAAGATCTTGTATATTGGGAAAAATTTGGTAACCAGGAGAGACCCTAATGGATAAAACACAATATTTCAACGAAGTGATGGCCAGAACCGAAGAACTTTTCTACCATGAACTATCTGATTGTGCCTGCTGGAAAACGGAATTTATTGGTGTAGATTTCATCCAGTCCAAAAACATTCAGGGAAGCACACCCGAAGAAATCATTGAAAACTCTATCCGGGAAATTGTTGCCGCAGGTTTTACGGAAAAGATTTCATACTCCATTCGTGGAAATGACATTCTGCTTTATGTCAAAATCAAAGGATGTCTTCACATGCCCAAAGAAGTCATTCTTAAAAAACGAGGCATCAAACCATATAATTGCCCCATCATCAATATGATCTTAGATCAATTGATCGAAAAATTAAATTTCGAAACCACCTATGTGGCGGATGTTGAAATAGATGAAAATTCTAATGAATGTGTTCTGAAATGTGGTATCTTTGAAACACCTGAAAAAATTGGTAATGTTTGTGACTGGTCCTCGGAATGTCAGCTGGTGGATGAACAGGATGAATGGAAGACCGTTATCTGTGACGCTTAAAAACAATAATCAGGAGGTACATTAATGTTTCAAAACAGCTACATTCCCTATGGCGGATACTGGAGCTCCCCTTTCTGCCGCTGGCAGGGAAAACTGCAAACCGTAAATGCCGTTGACTGCGCTGCTGCCACGACTAAAGTTTTTCTTGAAAAAAGAGGCATCTCGCCGGAGGTCTTTGACGGTGTGGTGGTCGGTACTACGGTTCCCCAGCACAAGTGGTTCTTTGTCCCCCCCCGTTATGCATCGCTGATCGGCAATGACAAGATCAGTGGCCCGCTGATGGCACAGGCATGTGCAACTTCTGCAGTGTCAGTAAAAGATGCAGTCGGCTCCATCGAAACCGGTGCCTATGAGACCATGCTGGTGGCAACCATGGATCGTTGCTCCAATTCACCAAGTTTGCTCTGGCAGAAACCCAACGGCATGGGTGGTGCTCCCGAATATGAAAGCTGGATGCTTGATGGGTTTAATGAAGATCCCGTGGCAGGCGTTTCCGCCCTTCAGACAGCGGAAAATGTGGGTAAAGAGCATGGCGTTACCCTGGAAGAATCCAATGCCATGGCCATTAACCGCTACGAAAAATATTTGAAAGCGCTGGACAATGATCGTGAATTTCAGAAACGGTATATGCTGCCTGTTGAAGTTAAGATCTCCAGAAAAAAATCAATAATGGTGGAAGAAGATGAGGGCATTACCCCCTGCACCCAGGAAGGGTTGCAGCGTCTGCGTCCTGTGGTACCCGACGGCATACTGACCTTTGGTGCCCAGACCCATCCTGCAGACGGAAATGCAGGTATGATCGTCACCACCCAGGAAAAAGCCGTTGAATTCTCCACCGATTCCAATATCACCATTCAGTTGCTCTCCTTTGGTTATTCCAGGGCTAAAAAAGCCCATATGGCTGCAGCAGTAACCCCTTGCGCAGAAATGGCACTGGAAAAGGCAGGAATCAAAGTATCTGATCTGTCTTCAGTTAAAACCCATAACCCATTTAGCGTTAATGATATTGTCATGGCCAAATTAATGGGAATTGATGATGCCATTTTCAACAACTACGGCAGTTCATTGATTTTCGGTCATCCCCAGGGTCCCACCGGCATGCGATGCATGATTGAAATGATTGAAGAACTAGTCCTCAAAGGCGGTGGCTATGGATTATTTGCAGGATGTGCTGCCGGTGACACAGCTGCAGGCCTGGTATTGAAAGTCTCTTAATTTACAGCGTGTATGTGATGCCGACTCGGGAAGAAAAAGCACAAACGTCGGTTTCCTCAGCGCAGGCATTAAACAACATGGATGGGCTTGATCACAACGGCATCCCCGGATAATATGATCAAGCCCCCCAAACACACTGCAGCAAAAACATAAACACAGGCATCATCGGCCATTACCTATGACGGGTATCCGACATTGTCGATCAATGTCCATTGATAAAAAAAGGAGCAAAAGAATGCAAACGGGAAAAAAAATTTATCCGTCCCATATGAATCCTCAACTCATCACTCCCTCGTTTCCATTGCCGGATGAGATGGCAGTGATCGGCGCAGGCACCATCGGACCGGATATCGGTTATTATCTTAAAAATGCACTTCCGGATCGAAAACTATACGTTATTGATGTGGCGGAAGCCCCTTTGGAAAAAGCAAAAAAACGCCTTGCCGGATATGCTTCAAAAGCTGTTGATCGTAAAAAAATCACACCGGAACAAGCCGAAGCCGTACTTGAAAACATTATTTTCAGCACAGATTATCAGTTGATAAAAAATTGCAGGATCGTCATAGAAGCGGCCACGGAAAATCTGGATCTAAAGAGAAAAATTTTTCAACAGCTGGAAGAAATCGTCAGTCCGGATGCCTTTCTTACCTCCAACACAAGCTCCATTCCTGCTGACCGCATTTTTACGAACATGAAGCACCCGGAACGGTGCACCGTAACACATTTTTTTGCACCGGCCTGGAGAAGTCCTGCGGTGGAAGTCATTAACTGGCCCAAAGCAAGCCAGGAAACCATTGATTATCTATTCTGGTTCTTCGGGCAAACCGGTAAAGCACCGGCAATCACCGATAATGTGATCAGTTTCATGTTTAATCGAATTTTTGAAAACTGGTGTAATGAAGCCGGTCATCTCCTGGATGTTGCCACGGCTGCCCAGATCAATACCGTTGCCGAAGAATTTGTCCATGCAGGGCCTTTCTTTGTCCTTAATATGGGCAATGGAAACCCCCTCATCCATGAAGCCAATACCCGCAAAATGGAAGAAGGAGAGTGTTATCGCCCGGCTGCCATTTTCCGTTCCGTGGAAAAATGGGCAGTGGGACGTCCCGGAACAAAAACCGATATCGCCGTTGAACAAAAAGCCAATGTTCGAGACCGCATGCTGGGTCTTTTGTTCTCCCAATCCGTGGACATAGCAGACCGGGGCATCGGTACCATGCAAGATCTTAACTTTGGATGCCAGATCGCCCTTGGATTTAAAGCCGGCTCCTTTGACATCATGCGCAGCCTTGGAGAAAAAGAGGTGGCACGTATCATGGCAGCTTATGAAAAAAGCCGCCCCGGATTCCCCACAGCCAAAAACCCCTTATCCGCCTACCAGGAATTTTATCGTTTCCTCTTAATTGATGAAATCGATGGTGTGAAAATTATCACCATACGTCGTCCCCAGGCCATGAACGCTCTTAACACGGAAATTATAGAAGAACTGAATACGGCCGTAAAAAAATTCGCTGAGGACGCTTCTGTAAAGGGAATCATTCTGACCGGCTACGGACAAAATGCCTTCTCCGCCGGTATGGATATCGGCAGTTTTCCCGAAACCCTGGGTAATCACGATGAAGCCGTTAAACTGGCCCAGATCCCTTCCGAACTATTATCGGTTATTGAAACCTGTCCCAAACCGGTGGTGGCTGCCGTTAACGGCATGGCACTGGGTGGAGGACTGGAGCTGGCCATTCGATGTCATAGCCTGGTGGCCATGGAACGTGCGGTTTTCCAGTTTCCTGAAATTACCCTGGGCATTCTGCCGGGCATGGGTGGATGTGTTATTCCCTACCGCCGATGGCCCGCAGGTGCTTCCCTGTTTAATGAAATGATCTGTTCCGCCCAAAGAGCCACCAGTGCTCAGCTGCTGGAAGTGGGCATGATTTCAAAAATTGAAAACAATTTCCCCGACCTTATTAAAACCGCCCTGGCAGAAGTTAACCGGCTGCAGGGAAATATTCCCAAAACGGAACAAGGCCCGATCAGCATTCCGAAAATCGCTGTTTCAGACAGCCCCGCAGCAGGCAAACTTTTACTCAGTCCGGAAGCGGTTACCATAGCAGCAGAAACAATCTCCAATGCAGCAGCAGCGGATTCTTTAACCAAGGCCATGGACATTAATTTCCAGGGTGCTGGAAAAATATCCTGTACAGCCGCCGCAACGGAAGGGATACGTGCCTTCCAGGAAAGACGCAAACCTAATTTTAAATAATTTTTTCGATATCCTTCATATGATTTAAAAACCAGTTTACACCTTTTTGAAAACGAACCCTCAAAATGGAGATATTGCTCTGGGAAGTGTAAAGTGGAAATGAAGCATATCATTTTTTCCATAACTTTAGATATCCTTCAAACAACCCCAACAGTATTTTACCATCGTTTGGGACTAAGCGTCTACAAATGAGGGATTGGCGCAAAAAGTATTAAGCACTTTTAAAGGATATCTAAATTTATCAACGCCACGTGCAGACCTTATTTTGATTCGGTTCTGCCCCCAACGAAGTATGAAAGAATGTTAAACCTATCTACTCTTTCATATAAACAACAATAAGAAGAGGAGAACGTTGCCAATGGAACGCTTTCATGTACAGTCTAAGCTCCACCGGATTTTGAAACCTTTAGTAACGGGTGTATTTGTTTTGTTTTTTTTCATGCTGGCAATGCCACTCCAAGGAAACTGCGGTGACAAGCCCATTGTACTGAAGGCAATCACGGCATTTCCCAAGAACCACATTACCTACAAACCCATTCCGGAATTTATCAAACGTGTTAAGGACGCTTCCCAGGGACGTTTGGAAATAAAATGGATCGGCGGTCCCGAAGTAATGAAGGGTTTTGACCAGCCGGAAGCCTTGAGAATGGGAATGATCGATATGATTTTATATATTCCCACCTCTTACTTTCGCCCCATTCTACCTGTGGCGGACTGTAAAGGGCTTTCCCGGTTAACGGCCCCCGAGGAAAGGGCCTCCGGAGCCTATGATCTATGGCAGAAGGTATTTAGAAAGAATTGCAACGCGGAACATCTTGGTTTTTGGGACACAAACATTCGTTTTCAACTTTTCACCGTGGACAAAATCAAAACACTGGATGACCTGAAAGGTAAAACCATCCGCGTGATGCCGCTTTATGCGCCATTCATCGAAGCATTGGGCGCAAGCCCCATGATGATCCCCCCGCCGGAACTTTATACGGCACTGCAGCGTAATGTTGTGGATGGATATATGTGGCTGGAAGTCGGTTCGGTGTCCTTTGGATGGAATGAAGTAACCAATTACATGATCGAACCCACTGTTTTCAGAGGCGAGGCCACGGTGGCTGTTAACCTGGATAAATTCAATAAATTGCCCCAGGATCTGCAGGCGATATTGCATAACACCATGCAGGAAATGGAAGTCGTTGGCAACGGCATGCTCGATGAGCTTGTCCAACAGGAAAAAGAGGCTGCCACAAAAGGTGGCATGCAGGTGATCTCTTTATCTGCCGCAGATGCTGAAAAAATTGAGACTCTGTCCCAGGAAGTAACCTGGAACATTTTAAATGAACGAGACCCTGAATACGCTCCAAAATTTCGGAAGCTGACAGAAAAATAATTCTTGGATATCGGCTTCACCAACATTTTCGGTGAAGCCGTAAACGATTCTTTAAAAAGGACTGGCAGATGAAACTTTTCGAAACAATGGCCCGCATCTTCGACCTGATTGTGGACGGTATGGCATTTATCGCCGGGCTTTTTTCCATAGCCATCATGGTATTGATTTGTTACTTGGTGATTATGCGCTATATTTTTTCCAGTCCCCCTGCCTGGATTCTGGAGATTTGCGAATATCTGCTCATATACATCACCTTTCTAAGCGCCACATGGCTGCTACGCAAAAACGGACATGTGCGGGTCGATCTTTTTCTCTCCTGGCTTTCCGAATACAAACAAAAAGTAATGAGAGTCTTTACCTCAGTTGTGGGTGGCTTATCCTGCGCAATTCTAACATGGTTCAGCCTTATGGTAACATTGGATAATTTTTCTCGAAACATTCTATCCATTCAGACGCTTAGTATACCCAAATGGATACTCTATGCCATTATCCCCATAGGCGCTCTATTGATGACTCTGGAATTTTTCAGACAGGCATTCACGAAATTTCAACTTATCAGAAAATACCCCCATGACACACAAACAAAATCAGTCACGGAAAAAGGAGTTTAACAAATGGAGTGGTATACTGTTTTAATGCTCATCTTTGGTGCGCTGATTTTAGTTCTGGCAACAGGCTTGCCCGTTGCCTTCTGCTTTCTCTTGCTCAATATCATCGGCAGCTATCTTCTATGGGGGGGCGTGGGTGGCCTGGCTCAAATGATTCACAGCATCTACACATCGGTGTCAAGTTTTACCATGTTGCCGGTGTTGATGTTTGTCCTTATGGGTGAAATTTTGTTCCATTCCGGACTGGCCTTTAATGCCGTCAATGTTGTAAACAAATGGCTTGGAAAAATTCCCGGAAGATTATGCCTTGTAACCATCGGTGCCGGAACACTTTTTTCCAGCCTCAGCGGTTCCAGCATGGGAACCACAGCCATGCTTGGCACCACCATGCTGCCGGAAATGAAACGCAACGGATACAGCTACAGGATCGGTATTGGTTCATGCATGAGCGGTGGTCTTGCCATGATCATTCCACCCAGTGCCCTTGCCGTTGTTCTGGCATCCATCTGTCAAATATCCGTTGGAAAGATTCTGGTGGGCGGAATTATCCCCGGTTTCTTCCTGGCGATCATGTATTGCATGTATATCGTCGGGCGATGCGTTCTAAATCCTAGCCTGGCACCTCGTCATGATCAGGCAGAAGAAAGCCTCACCCTAAAAGAAAAATTAACTTTCACGTTAGTACATTTTATTCCCCTTGCAGCAATTATTTTTCTGGTGGTCGGGCTTATATTCCTGGGCATCGCAACCCCCACGGAATCCTCGGCCCTTGGCGCATTATCATCATTGATAATTGCAGGATGTTCCGGAAAACTAAACAAAAAAATCATCTATGAAACAGTATCAGGCACCCTCCAAATCATCTCCATGATGTTTATGATACTGGCAGGATCGCTGGCTTTCAGTCAAATTCTGGCGTACAGTGGTGCCAGCGCAGGTCTGGTTGAATTCACCTCCTCATTAGACGTTCCAGCGCTGGTAATCCTGCTGATCATGCAAGGCGTTATTTTGGTGCTGGGTACTTTCATGGAACCGGTTGCCATCATGATGATCAGCATGCCGATTTTTCTTCCCGTGGTTAAAAATCTGGGATTCAGTGAGATCTGGTTTGCTTTAATCACACTGATAAGCATGGAAATTTCAATGAAAACGCCTCCCTTCGGCTTTCTTTTATTTGTTATGAAAGCCATTGTGCCCCCGGATGTGTCCATGATGGACATCTACAAAGCAACGCTTCCTTTTATCCTCATCGACATCATTGGTATTTTGCTGATCATGACATTTCCGCAAATAGCGTTGTGGCTTCCAGGTCTGATGTAGGACCTGGACATTGTCTAAACCTCGCCTTTGAAACCGTTTGTTTTTGACACATATTTAATATTTTCAGAGGGAAAAACCAACATCCGATCATCAAATGATTCGGTATGCCTGATATGGGGATGCCGATCATATGAGCATTCTGCGCTTAGGCTATTGGCAAATAATAATATCTCGGACTGCACAGGATTTTTATTCGTATTCACGACAGGGCTTTCCATACATAGTGGTTAATGTATGGAAAAGCCCAAGGCAGAAGACGGAGAAAAAGATAAGCACGATATTCTATTCTTTGACATAAATAGCCTCAAGAGTGCTGATATCATAGGAGCATACTGCTCAATTTATTTTAACCCAGGAAAAGGCCTTCGGGTTCATACCGTTCCACGCATTGGAAAATTAACAGAAGATGATATTTTCTAGTGATTTCATGCCACCATAGTTTGTGTGCGAAATCGTATGGACCCAGTGCCACCAAAGGAGAGAAAATTGAAAAAGATGATGGTAGGATTGCTGTTACTGGCGTTTATCACCCCGGTTATGGCAAGTGAATTGACCTTAAAAGCAAGTTACGAAGCTGTTGGGCTCAGCGTAAATGATTTCGATGAAGTAAGATCATCAACCGGAACAGATCAGGGAGATAGCGATAATCTCAATTTTTTTTACCAGCGATTTCGTGTTCAACCCATGTTTGAAGCCTCAAAAGGTATCAAAGGGATATTGCGATTTGATTTTGCTGAGGGCATCTGGGGACAAGATCAGGGATTTGCCTCTGTCCGGGCAGGAGATACCACTACAAATGGTGACAGTGCCGAGCTTCAGGTCGATCGTGCATATGTTGATATCACACAAGAAATGTACAGATTGAGAGTGGGACTGCAATTTGTCAACGTAGGGCAAATGCAAGTGTTCCGGGACAATCAACCCGCCATTCAGCTTAATATCAACACCCCGACCCCGTTTGGCCTTCGACTTGGATATATTAAGGTCAGTGAAAGTATCGGAACGGGTGCCACAAGCGCACTCAGCGAAGATGGAAGCACCAATGAAGATACCGATCGATTTCTCATTGATTTGAGCTATAAAAGCGATTCATTAAAAGTCAATGCTTTTTACGTTATGCAAAAAGATGACAGCACCGATGGGGTAAGCAACTATAAAGATGAACCCAGTGTCGCCGGTATATATGCCCGGGGCAACCTCGGAGACATCTATGTAAAAGGCGAGTTGGCCGTATTTGGTGGTGATAATGGAAATGGAACGGATTACACCGGTACCCAATTGAATCTAAATGGCTCCAAAAAATTCGGTGATGCGTTTACCTTAATGGCCGATGCCTGGTATTCAAGTGCCGCCGATTCCGATGAAACCAAAATCACATTGATGGGTAATCCCTTTGCAACCAAAGACATTTTTGCCGGTGGCTCCATGGGATGGGATGATCTTATAACGGCAAGATTGCCCGCCATTGCCATCGTATGTAAAGGGGGACCACTGGGTGGAGGAGATGTTTTTGATCCCTATAAAACAGGGGCCGGCTCCATTGGTGGAGGCCTCGGCGCAATGTACACGGGTTTTGGTTCCTGGACATTTATGGGAATTGCCCAGTACATGACTGCAGCAGACAACGATCTGGGTATTGTGGGTGAATTTGACAATGCCACCAATTTAGTTTTATATGCAGGTTATCAGCTTACCGCCCACACCTCTCTGCATGGGGTCTATGAAAGAGTGGATGCATCATTCATGGACGACAGAGATCCCGGTCCGGCTTCTATTTATACCATCCGGATGAGAGTAATGTTTTAAAGTGATTGGCCCAAACCGCATAAGATCATAATCATGTGTAATCAGGGAACCTGTCAATGGCGGGTTTCCTGAATTTATCAACCTTTTATACTGTGTTCTATCTCCAGCATTTTATTTTATAAGAAAAAGTAGATAGGCCTAATTCTCTTTCATGCTTCGTTGTGAACAGAACGAGATCAAAATAAAATCTGCCCATGGCCGTTATATTTAAGCTTTAGATTTTTATTTCTGATTTTCATGTTGTTTCCGCAAGAAAATCAGAAATAAAAATCCAACCCCAAAAGGCAACACTAAAATGACAAGAATGGTACCCAATGAATAGATTACAATGTCTCCACTCAGGCAAATGTTTTTTCCTTGGCATAAAAATCATGGTTACGACTTTTTTTATCATCCTTGCAACCATGCACACAGGCAATTGTGACGGGCATCCCCGCATTCTTGTGATGCCTTTTACTATTCATGCAGGAGAAGATTTAAGCTTTTTACAAGAGGGCGTTTCCGACATGTTGGTTTCGAATCTGGAAACTAAAAAGAATATGGTTGTCATGAGGATTTCAGATCCGGATCACGACATCCGTGCCCTTGCGCTTAAAAATACAGCTGATTATATCATCACCGGAAGCCTCATTGTACTGGGCAATCGAATAAGTACCAATATCCGTGTTCTGGATGGGGGGGATGTAGACCGCTCTGTATTGTCTTTTGCTCGAACCGGCCAACAACACTCAGATGTCTTTGCTCATCTGGAGGAACTGGTCTCCACAATCAACAGTCAATTAATTGAAAGCGGTAAAATGCTGAAAAAGGAATCGACATCCACCGCACCTGTTTCACACTCCCTTGAAATATCTACGCATACCCATGGAACGTACAAAGAATTACCCGGCACCCTCCCCCAAAAAGCATTGGTTGACAATCAGAACCGGATTCCCCGGGAAATCATACCCATTACAATGGATGGTATTCCTGAATTCAAAGCCCAGCTAAATGGTCTGGCAGCAGGCGATGTGGATGGCAACGGCACCATGGATATTGTTGTCATCACTGCCGATGACCTGTTGATTTATACCATGATAAAAGATCAATGGAATATCCTGGCCCAATTTAACGGTTCCGGTAATTTTATCGGGGTTGACACCGCAGATGTCAATGAAAATGGTAGAGAAGAAATTTTTATAACTAATTTTGACAATATGCAAAGTCGAGCGAGTTCATTTATACTGGAATGGGATGGCAACACATTTCAGCGGCTGGCAACGCATATGCCCTGGTATTTCCGATCGATTACTATCTCACATGGAAATAAAATACTGGTGGGGCAGCGCCAGGGGATGGAGGCTCTCTTTGGTGAGGGCATCCATAAAATGATATGGCGGGACAACAAATATATCCCAGGAAAAGCGCTGCCGCTGACACGGCAACTACCCATTTTTGGATTTGCCTGGGGCACCGTCCGTTCTACAAACAGTCGGGACGTGGTATGCTACAATCCGGACAATTTTGTGGAAATCCAGAATCAGGCTGGAGAAACGGTGTGGTCTACCAGTGAAAAATATGGAGGGGGGGTAAATTCAATTTCATATACACCTGAAGATCAATGGGATGAAAAAAACATTGTTTTCCTGCCCCCAAGAATACACCTATATGATATTGATGGCGACGGTATCCAGGAAATGATGGTCATCAATAATGAGTCGGAATTCGGTATCAGCTCACTTGTTGGGAAGCGGTCTTACAACAAAGGGCGATTGGAGTGGCTTAAATTTTATGGCCAGGGAATTCGACCGGCCATGCAAACTTTGAATGTATCCAAATTTATTGCCGATTCAGCTCTTGTGGATATGGATGGCGACGGCAGGCTTGAGATGGTGGTCGCAGTGGTCAAACAGGCCCGGGGAATAAAAACCAAAGGCAGAAGTTATCTGACTTTATTTCCATTATAGTAAGGGGTATTTCTTATCAAAAAACAAACGCATCCAAGAATGAGATACCTATGAAAAACGATTGGGAAAAATATATTGAGAACATAAATTTCGGTTCGGATTCCAGGCTGGCCAAATTGATCAGCCATGTGGAGAACCGCAAACCCGGGTGGAACAAAATACTGCAAGTTATTTTTCCAAAGACCGGCAACGCCCGTGTTATAGGTATTACAGGCTTTGGTGGTGTCGGTAAAAGCACGCTCACCGGTCAACTGGCCACAATACTGGCTCAACAGGGAAAAACAGTTGGTATCATAGCCATTGATCCATCCAGCCCCTTCACCGGCGGTGCCCTTCTGGGGGATCGCATTCGCATGCAGGTAAGTTCCCATTCCAGCTCAATTTTTATTCGTTCCATGGCATCCCGGAATTTTCCAGGTGGCATTTGCAGGGCGGCCATGGATACCATCCGCATCATGGATGCATTTGGTAAAAATTACGTGCTGGTAGAAACAGTTGGAATCGGCCAAAACCAAGTGGATATCACAGATATTGTTGAATTGGTTATGCTGGTGTGCGCTCCAGGGCAGGGTGACAGTATCCAGGCTCTTAAATCCGGCATTCTTGAAGCGGCTGATTTGTTTGTGGTAAATAAGGCAGACCTGCCCGGTGCCGATGCGGCAGCCCATGAAATTCAGTCCATGCTTTCACTGGAGAACCCATCCGGGCACAAACCACCTGTACTGAAGGTATCTGCATCCCAGGGTGAGGGGATATCCGCCATTGTCGACAATCTCCATGAGTTATTATCCTACCACCAAAAAAGAAGCGAGAAACACAGCACTTTAATCCGCAGAGAACTGCTTGAACTCTTACAAAAACAACTGGCCGATCACTTTACCCAAAACTGTTTACCAACGGGTGAATTTGAACGAGCGGTTGAGCGAGCGATGTCTCGTTGTCAGGACACTTACACCGTTATTGATGATTTGATTTTTCAATATTTCCCCCCGATGCCTTGAAACCCGCTCATCGGCAAATCAGCCCCTTTCCTTGGGGCAGGGATGGACAAAATTAATTTTTGCATTAAATTATTCATCAAGCGTTCATAGGGGACTGTCAATTTAAAAACTTAAAAAGATATTTTTAAATTCAGTATGCGCTTAACTTGACAATAATTGATTGGGTAAAAGAGAACATTGATGAAAGAGAAAAAAACAAAAAACGATGCCGGGAAAAAACATTCAGGCAAAGAATCCAAGCCGCTAATCGAAGATGCATACAGAAAAATAAAAATGCTAATTTTCCAAAGAAAACTTGTTCCCGGGCAACGTCTTGTCTACAACGACCTGGGCAAATTGCTTGACATGTCTCGTACCCCGATCATCAACGCCCTTAACAGACTTGAGCAGCAGGGGCTTGTCATTTCTGAATCATATCGAGGATTCTGTGTCAAACCCATGAATATCCAGGAAGCTTGGGATGCGTTTGGTCTGCGTGAAGCCTTAGAGACCTATGCCGTTGCTGAGGCAATAAAAACAGGTGGTCCCCAGGACATGCAGGAACTCGAAAAAAAGCTCCGGGCCCATGAAGACTATGCCCCCAATTATTATGATCAAAAGAAAATTTTACTGGATGCGGAGTTTCATTTGCAAATTGCCAGGATGACCCGAAACCGCATCTTGACATGGCATTTAAAAGTCAATCTGGAACATGTTTATCTCAGAGCCAATTTAGATGCTTACAACAAGGCTCGCATGGAAGAGGCCCCCAAAGAACACCAGCGCCTTATCTCACACATGACAAGAAAAGATGTACTTGGAAGTGTAGAGGTCATTCGTAATCATATTATCAATGACAGGGACAATGTCATCGCCTGCCTCTCCGAGCAGGATCTGGCAATGGAAGATGAGCTATAGAGTTGCTGTATGAGTTTCTTTTGCTCAAGGCTTAAATTAGGAAAAACCGTCTCCGGCCGGATATGCGCAAATATACCCTTCTGGGCATTTCGAATCCATGAAGGGTGCCGCCCACAATCACCACCTTTTTCCCCACCGGCATATATACATCTGGGCGGAGCTGAAAAATTTGAGAAAGAATTTAAGCTGGTTATGCATGTCCCCGTCGGGCGGCCACCTCGGCAATGAGCTTTGCCATTTCCCATAGATGGCAATCAACAAAAGAATCTGAGTAAATTCTACACTAAATGAGATTGGCATGGATAGCCCATAGCGTAGGATTACGTCAATCGCCACTACGAACATCATAAGTGCTACGCAGGCACCGCCCAAATAAGTGAAGATTTTGCCGATGGGCTGTGGAAACCAATTATCATTTTTTGAAACCAACGCCATTGCATATCTCCCAATAGTAAGTTTTCAATAAGCTCGGTTTAACGATTAAGCTTTTCGCCCTTTCGACAATTTTTTTCCGGGTAATCCTTCTTTTACTCCGGAATAGCAGGACTGGATTGATGGGACCTCGGCCATAAAAATCGGCATCAGTGAGAAGCTGGGCTCCTTTTATCTACATAAATTGACTCATGTACTCGTATCTCTTCCCGCTTCCTGTCCTGTGTCTCTACGTTTTTTTGCAGAAGGACAAGAGCTCCCGCTGTAAATATCCCCACGATCGCATTGGCACCGCATATCTCACTGATACTCCAGTGCATATCAAGCAGATACCCGCCAATAACCGGGGCCAGCATAGCTCCGGTTTTGGCAACGGCATAGGCCCAACCAATAGCTGTGCCTCGTATATCTGCAGGGTAAGCAAGAGCGGCCACAGTGAGTGTGCCGGTCTGACTGCCGTAAATGAATAATCCGCAAATTACGGACAGAACCGTAATGAGCATAAAAGAACCATTTTCTGCACCAATTCCAAAGGCGACTAAACTTGTAGCAGCCAGTATGAAGCCGATCTGAAGGACACGAAACGGATTGTAGCGATCTATCGTTCGCCCGATGAAGAGAGAGGAAATAATGGCACCAAGAGAGAGGAATGCAAAGCCAATACTGTATTGTTGTACAGTAGCCCCTGAATTTTTTAGCAGGGTTGGTGCCCATGTGTTGAGTACCCAAAGAAGATAAAGCGCACCCGTTCCGATAATCCATAAAAGCAGGGTGGTCGTTGCTCGTCCTTCTGTGAACAGTCGTTTTATTGGAGTACCTGAGCTGAC
This sequence comes from Desulfocicer niacini, assembly GCF_054657595.1. Lineage (NCBI taxonomy): Bacteria > Pseudomonadati > Thermodesulfobacteriota > Desulfobacteria > Desulfobacterales > Desulfobacteraceae > Desulfocicer > Desulfocicer niacini. The sequence goes on along the minus strand of NZ_BAAHYK010000018.1, from coordinate 8,431 downwards.
ATCTTCGGTACTGATAAATTCGATAGAGGTATCATTGGGAATGGACTGATTAATTTTTTTGACAATATGACGGATACGTGCATTGTCCTTAGCGCTGTTACGGGAGACCAGAAATTCAAGGGATTCCGGTAACAGAAAGGCAATGAAAAAGCTCAGCACAAATGGAGCCAAACCGCCGATCATAAACAGAGACTGCCAACCATATTGAGGGATGAAATAAGCCGCCAGTAATCCGCCCATCATTGCCCCTGTGGGCATACCTGTATACATGGTTGCAACAATAAAAGCCCTTGATCGTTTAGGAGCATATTCAGAGGAAATGGCAAGGGAATTAGGAATGGCACCGCCAAGACCTATACCAACCAAAAATCGATAAATAGCAAGCGCTTCGGCGCTGGTAATAGTTAGAGTCGCCAGGGTAAAAAAACCGAAAAGCACCGTGCAAAAAAAGAGCATCCATTTACGGCCCCAACGGTCGGCGAGTGTGCCCAAAACAAGCGCCCCGACCAGGGGGCCGAGTTGACCGGCTCCGAGCGCTATCCCCAGAGAATATGAAGTGCAGTGCAGATGTTCAGAAATTTTTGGAAGGGCTACGCTGATCACAGTCAGGTCGAATCCATCAAGCAAACATATAAGAAAACACAGTGAGCAGACACGATATTGAAATAATGAAAATGGTATTTCGTTAAACATATCCCCTACACGAATATTTTGTTTCGACACCTGGAAGCCCTCCACATTGAGTATAAGTTGCTAAGAAAAAAAATCAATACATGCTTTTTTGCCTTTTAACATGCGACATTATTTAATTTTTTATATGAAACTCCGACCAGACATTTGGAATCATTAGTGTTTCAATCTTCGTTGTGGCAGCTGGTTACTGCCATGTGGGTTATATAAAATTTGTAAATTCTCAATAAGTCAGGGCATTCAGGTGATTCTTTTGAATATCCCCTGGGTTTACGGCCAAAGAGGGCTTTATCACTCCCCACCCCGGTGTTATTGAGAACTTACTAAAATTTTGTCTAATAATTTTGAATTGTTGGGGTTCTCAATTTTCGTTGTGACTGGTGCTTACAACCATTTATGTTTTTTTATATGAAAAGGTAGCCTTCAAGTCTACCTCAGCAGAGCCCCTCCCCCGATGGGCAATAGGAACCGGACAATCGAGCTGTCGACAGTTCCGGTCCGGGCCCATTGACCGTCATAATGCCATTTGGCTCCGCGTCTACAACCCAATATTCGTTGTGTTCGTAAGGACATGGCCGTTATAAAAAAGAATAAATCAATTTAACATTCTTTCATGCTTCGTTGCGGGCATAAAAATAAGGTCTGCCCATGGCAGTTGTATACACACCTATAAATTTAATTAAATTATAAGAAGCGCTTTTAACCAAAAGCCTTACAAATTATCAATATTTTTTTGAGTCTATAATAGAGATCTATCTTTTTAAATTTTATATCAACATGTTATCACTATAAATAAATTTGAGCATTATATCAAACAACAAATACGCCTTGACAATACACCACTATTTCATTAAATTTAAAATTAATATAAACAGTGAATAAAACATATTTACCTGCAAAATAAAGAAAACGAATGTGCATAGCCTTACTAAATTTAGCGTTTTGACGCCCAGGTAAAAGCATGAGCTGTTCGCTGGCCGCTTACAGATATCGGGTAGAGCCAAAAGTTCATCAGTATGCTAAGCGTGTCTGTTGCAACTTTTGGTTGGAAGGCGAGCGCAGTAAGTCCCTCCAACCAGCACTTATCATACCCGATGAACGGTTGCAAATTCAGCTATCAAGGGAGAACATTTTTTGTGATGAGTCATCTGGATAAGCTTTTCAAACCTAAATCAATTGCCGTGGTTGGAGCATCCAACAATCAAGATAAGGTTGGTTATCAGTTGCTGTATGCTTTAAGGAACTTTCCCGGCAAATTATTTCCAATCAACCCAAAGTCTGAGGAGATACAAGGAATAAAAGCGTATTCCAGCCTTAAAAAAATCGGTCATCCCATCGATGTGGCAGCGTTATGTATTCCGGCCAAAGCCTGTCTGCATGCAATCGAGGAAGCAGCTAAAGCCGGGGTAGGCGTGATCGTTATTACTGGAGGGGGGTTCGCTGAGGCGGACCATGAAGGGCAATCCCTGCAGGATGAAATTGTCGCTGCCTGTCGGCGACACGGAATTAGGTTGTTAGGCCCCAATACAGCTGGTTTTTTCAATCCAAAGCTGGGTGTCATGGCAAATTTTAATCCCCTGGTCAGTTATTTTCCATCAGGGGATGTGGCGATTGTTTCCCAAAGCGGTTCCATGAGTATTGTTCTTGGCACCGTGCTTCAGACCAATCGCCTCGGAATAAGCATCGGAGTTGGCGTCGGCAACAGCCCGGATATTTCAGCAGGCGAGATACTGGAATATCTGGCCGACCACCAGGAGACAAAAGTAATTGCGGTATATCTGGAAGGGGTCGTCGATGGACGAAAAATCTATGACGCTATCGCAAAAACAACCCCCAAAAAACCGGTGGTTGTATTTACCGTCGGCCAGGCGGATATCGGTCAGTTTGCCGCTTCCCATACCGGTGCCCTTATGGGTTCTTATGCGCTTAAGAAAGCTGCTTTAATTCAGGCCGGAGCTGTCGTTGTTTCATCGAGCAATGATCTTATTGATGCTGCTCATATTCTATCCAAAATGCGGCTTGCTCCAAATCCAAATCCCGGAATTGGGATATTGTCCGGGCAAGCTGGTCCTGCCCTGATAATGACTGACTATTTGCGTGGCCATAAAGTAAGTGTTCCGGAATTAGAGGTGGCAACTGTGGATGCGATACGAGAAGAGCTGCCGATAAAAACATTTATAAAAAATCCGGTTGATACAGCTCGGCCCCTTCATCATATTTTTGAAAATGTCTTTTCAAAGATAGCGGCAGATGCAAATATCGATGCAATGCTGACCTACGCCATGTATGAGCCCATGTGCGTGGACCCGATAAAACTTTACCAAAAAATGCAACAAAGTATTAACAAACCAATGATATTCGCAACCTCGGGTGCACCGGAAGATCTTGCTACAACACTGCGTGATCTTGGCTCAATAGATATTCCCGCCTTTTCTTCACCGGAGCGTGCCGCGATCGCAACCTGGGCACTGGTGGAAGATTCCAGGGCTTTATACCGAAAACAGCATCAAAGTAATGCAAGGGAACAAAAGCTTCCCATTGAACCATTGCCGGGCAACCTTGATGAAGCTGAGGCCAAAACGTTACTGACAAAATTAAATATTCCAATACCCAAAAATAAAATATGTAAAAACCATACAGAGGCCATTGCTGCTTTCAAGGAGTTGAAAAAGCCATGTGTTGTGAAAATTCTTTCTGCAGCTATCTCGCATAAAACCGAGTTAGGCGGTGTTCACCTTCATATTAAAAACGAAACCCAGCTTGTTCACGCTTTGCAAAAAATTGATAACATCAAAACGGCAGATGAAAAAAAATATCTGCTTGAAGAAGAAGCGGCTCAAGGCCTTGAAATCATAATTGGCGGAAAAAATGATGATAGTTTTGGGCCAACGGTATTGCTGGGTATTGGAGGAACGGTGGCTGAAGCCATGGATGATATCAGCATTCGCCTGGCACCGCTTTCTCTTGATGATGCCATGGATATGATTGATGGGCTGAAACTCAGTCCTCTATTTGATGGATGGCGCGGGGGATCAAAGTACGATAAACAGTCCGTTGCCGATGCCTTGGTAAAAATTGCCTCTCTTTTGGTAACCCATGATGAAATAAAAGAAATAGACCTCAATCCTGTGAGGGTTTATGAAAAGGGAATAATGGTATTGGACGCACTGATAATTTAAAATTGCTCTTGAAAAGACAGGCGGACTGTGTCTCCGGTGGCAACTGAGCTTTCAGCCGCCCGTCCCTTAATTGTCGGCAATCATTTCGCCCAGCACTTTGAGCGCCTGGGATTTTATCTGTGTGAAATGCGCTTTTAATGCCTTACCTGCCTCTTCCATATCATGGGATACCACTGCATTGAAAATTCGTTGGTGCTGGGACCCCACAGGCTCTTTGGACTGTATAAAAAGAAGGCTTCCCCCATACTTGAGATACAGCAGGTCAAAAAGATATCGGAGCATCTGCACTTGAATTCTTCTTCCTGACAACCCCGCCAAAGCTAAATGGAACTCCTTGTCGTTCAACAATCGTTCGTTGAGATAAGGCTCCTCTTCGCGAGAAGGAACTCCTTCTGATTTATCCCTGCTTTTTAAAAGTGCTTGAAGTGCTCTAATGCCGTCTTCATTGAGATTATTAATGACATCCGGCAGCAGGGACACTTCAATCAGTTCCCTCATGTCATAGATCTCCGCAATCTCCTGCATGCTCATGGGTTCAGTGGAATAGCCCTTATTGGGCTCATACCTGACAAGCCCCTGGAATTCAAGTCGCTTAAGGGCTTGAATGATGGGCGTCAGGCTCATGCCAAGATGTTCTGCCAGCTGGCGATAGGATATTTTTCGGCCGGGAGGAATTTCATTGGTAAAAAGAATCTTTTTGATGCCTTCATAAGCAATTTGCGTGTGGTTGGAGTCTGACTTGGTGGGTTTATTTTTTTTTCCGGTCACGTATTTCTTTGCCTTTCATAAGAAACTCCGTCCAATAGGCTGTCATGATTGAAGTTTCATTTTTCGTTGTGGCAGGTGCTTCTGCCATGTTGGTTTATAAAAAAGAGTAGGTAAGTCTAACACTCTTTCATGCTTCGTTGTGGGCAGAACGAGATCAAAATAAGGTCTGCCCATGGCAGTTATTCAAAATTAAGATCTCAATTCGTGCATCAAAAATTCTCCTTGTCCATGCTATATGTATCGATTTTTTGATCCGGTATCCATTAAGCAAAAACGCAAAGAACGTATGATTGACAAGATCATAATGTAAAATTTCAAATTTAATCAAAAACCAAAATACCTGTAACGATTCAAATTGTCAATCATCATATATTTTTTAAATTCATAATGTGCTGAATATATATGATGTTATCTTCAAATCATGCCCATTTAAAATATAATATTAAAAAAAACACTTGACACATGCGAAAGCAATTGATTAATGTTTATTCAAATTTGATTAAATTTAAACAAAAAATATATTTAAAAAAAATATAAATTCTTATTCTTAATAAAATAAAGTATTTAAAATTATATAATTTAATTAAAAATATATTTTTTCCTAAATTTCAAGGTCTGATTTTGCATAATACCAACACATTAAATCATAGGAATACAAATATGAAAGGTGCAGAAGTTCTTGTCAAAATGTTAGCGCTTTATGAAGTCGAGGTGATATTCGGTGTACCCGGTGACACAAGTATCCCCTTATATGAAGCGCTCTATGATTCAAAGGACGGCCTTCGGCATATCATGGCCCGGGATGAGCGCTCCGCTTCATTTATGGCAGATGCCTATGCCAGGATCTCTCACAAGCCGGGCATCTGCGAATGCCCCAGCGGTGCCGGGGCGCTTTATTCTCTTCCCGGGGTGGCAGAGTCAGATGCCTCTTCCGTGCCCGTGATCCTTCTTACCTCGGATAACGCCATCAATGGGGAGGGTAAAAAGACCATTACAGAACTTGACTGCCAGCGATTGTTCGAGCCGGTTACCAAATGGTCCTGCCTGGTCAAAGACACTTCCAGAATACCGGAGATTATCCGGCGGGGATTCCGGATTGCCACAACCGGTCGTCCCGGGGCTGTCCATCTGGCCATCCCCCAGGAGAGCCTGAAAGGTACATATGAGCAGGAAAGCGAAACGATTTATAGTGAAGATGAATGCGTAAGTTATCCGGCCTTCAGGACCCGGGGCAGTAGAACCGGTCTTGAACAGCTTGCCCGGGTACTGAATACCGGGGGGAAAACGGTTATCGTCGCAGGGGGAGGTGCCAAACATTCCCAGGCGGAAATGGAAGTGAAGTCATTGGCCGAGCGAATGCAGATACCGGTGGTGACAACCATTTCCGGTCAGGGGATCATGCCTGATGACCACCCCATGGCCCTGGGGGTGATCGGGGATAATGGGTTCCATCCCCATGCCATTCGGGCCGTTGAAGAGAGTGAGACTCTGCTGTATGTTGGATGTAAAATCGGCTCCGTATCCACCATTAAGTGGACCCTTCCTTCCTACAATCCCCATAGAAAAATACTTCAGATAGATCTTGACCCGGTGATGCTGGGTAATAATTACAGAAACAGCATCAGTGTGGCCGGGGATGCCAAGCTTGTTCTCAGGGATCTGCTTCTCCTTTTGGAAACTGCCGAAAGCAGAGAATATCCAACAACCTGGCTCAATGATCTGAACCACAGTCGGGAACTTTTCTGGCAGGAGTCAGAAAAAAATATACGCTCCGCGGCCTCACCCATTAAGCCCCAGCAGGTGATTGAATGCATGAACAGATATCTGGCACCGGGGGCCATTGTCATTTCCGATGCCGGTACACCGACTCCCTATATCACCCGGTATTTAAAACTGGTGGATCATCAATCCACATTTATTATCCCCAGGGCCTTTGGGGGGTTGGGGTATGCCATTCCCGCCGTAGTCGGAGCCCATTTTGCCCGGCCGGATGCGCCCCTGGTGGGATTGTTCGGTGACGGAAGCCTCGGCATGTCAGCCGGTGAGCTGGAAACCCTGGTTCGGCTGAATATTCCGGCGGTTCTGATTCACTTTAACAATGCCTGTTTCGGCTGGATCAAAGCCCTTCAGGCCCTGCATGCCGATGGCAAGTTCTTTTCCGTTGATTTCTCACCCACGGACCCGGCAAAGGTGGCAGAGGGGTTTGGAATGACCGCCATGAGGGTTACATCGCCTGATATGCTTGATTCTGTTTTTAAAACAGCCTTTTCATCGTCAGGTCCTGTTTTCATCGATGTAATCACAGAGTCCGAGGTAACCGAACTGCCGCCGGTCTATTCCTGGATGGCCAAGAAAAACAAAACTTGATGAAAATCAGAGGCAGGAACTTAACCCATACACACAATAAGGCACAGCGCTCAAAAGGAGATATATAGAGATGGAAATAGTAGTTATCGGCGGGGGATGGTCAGGATGTGCTGCAGCAATTGCGGCTAAAAAACAGGGGGCAAATGTCACTCTGCTGGAACGAACAGACATGCTCTTAGGCACAGGGCTTGTCGGCGGAATCATGCGAAATAACGGGCGATTTACGGCAACAGAGGAGTTGATTGCCATGGGAGGGGGTGAGCTTTTCCAGCTGATTGATACCCATCTGCTGCACAAAAATATTGATTTTCCCGGTCATCGCCATGCCAGCCTGTACAATGTCGGCACCATGGAACCGGCAGTGCGCAAGTATCTGACGGCCCGGGGCGTGACCGTGAAATTGAGCAGCCGCATCACCGATGTCGCCATGGATGAAAATCGAATCAGATCCGTTACTGGAAAAAGCCACAAGGAGCCGTTTGAACTTCAGGGAGATGTGTTCATTGACACAACCGGTACGGCCGGGCCGCCTGCTTTGTGCATCCAGCATGGGCAAGGGTGTGCCATGTGTATTCTCCGGTGCCACAGTTTTGGGGGCCGGGTGAGCGTGGCCCAAAAAGCCGGAGTCACGGAGATGGTGGGCCGCAAACCGGATCAGACCGGTGCCATGAGCGGCTCCTGCAAATTGCACAAGGGGTCATTGTCTCCTGAAATTCAGGAAATGCTTGAAAAAGAGGGAAAGGCTGTTATCCCCATTCCGACATCACTTCGAACCGAAGAGAAGTTAGCCATGAAGGCCTGCCAGCAATATGCCATCAAAGCGTTTGCAGAGAATATTGTGCTGCTCGATACCGGCCATGCCAAGCTTATGAGCCCGTTTTTTCCCCTGGATCGGTTACGGGAAATTCCCGGTCTTGAAAATGCAAGATATGAAGATCCCTATGCCGGGGGAATTGGAAATTCAGTCCGATTCATGGCCATGTCTCCCCGGGACAACCATCTCAAGGTGGAGGGGGTTGAAAATCTGTTTTGTGGCGGTGAAAAAGCAGGGCTTCTGGTGGGCCATACCGAGGCCATCTGTACCGGAACACTGGCAGGTTTTAATGCGGCCAGGAAAGAAAACAAAACCATGACATTACCTGAAAGCCTGGCAATCGGAGATGCCATTGCCTATGTACGCAATCAGATGATCGACCACAACCGGCTGGATTTAAAATTTACATTTTCAGGGTCGGTTCTTTTTGAACGAATGCAGGAAAAGGGGTTGTATACCACCGATATTGACGTCATTAAAAGAAGGGTATCAGATGCAGGACTTACGGATGTATTCCTAAAACAATAACCGCCACGGGCGAATCAAAATTCCGTTCCGGGTTCACCCATAAAAAAGGATGAAAGCTATGTTAGGCATGCCTATGCTTTCATAT